>JBCBZF010001308.1:0-1580 GCA_039815525.1 Bacteroidota bacterium
AAAATTAAAAAAATACGCCTACCCGGCGCCTGAATCATGGAAGGGAGTCTCATCATCATGGCCTGGATGTACGTTTTCACGGGTGTCAACCATTTCGTGATGCCCAAAATGTACCTCAAAATCACGCCCCTCTGGGTCCCGAAACCCAATCTGGTCAATCATCTGGTTGGACTGGCTGAGGCGGCTTTAGGTCTTGGGTTGTTATTTGGACCCCTGCGCTCAGCGAGTGCGACTGGGCTGGTGGTCCTATTGGTGATGATCTTTCCGGCCAATGTTTTTCACCTTCAGAAAGCCAGAAAGATCACTGGTAAATGGCAGCCAGCCCTTTTGCTCCGCTTACCGATTCAGGCAGTTTTGATTTGGTGGGCCTGGGGTTATGTTTGATAAAAATGGAATACACAAGACTCGGAAACAGTGAACTATCCGTCAGCCGCATTGCGCTTGGCTGTATGAGTATGGGGACCGACGAAAGCCACAGCCGGCAGATTGTGCATGCTGCACTGGACGCGGGTATCACCTTTCTGGATACAGCGGATCTCTATGACAGAGGAGAAAACGAACGCCTGCTGGGAAAACATCTGAAGGGCATCAGGAAGGATGTCATCATTGCCACCAAAGTCGGAAACCAGTGGCGCCCGGATGGGAGTGGGTGGGATTGGAATCCGCGCAAAACCTACATTTTTCAGGCAGTTGAAGCCAGTTTAAAACGCTTACAGACAGATTACATTGATGTGTATCAGTTGCATGGTGGAACCATTGATGATCCAACTGATGAAGCCATTGAAGCTTTTGAGCGATTGATTGAAAAAGGCATGATCCGCGCCTATGGCATTTCCTCCATTCGACCGAATGTCATCCGCAGATGGATCAGCCAGAGCAATTTGAGCAGCAATATGATGCAATACAGCTTGCTGGACCGTCGTCCTGAAGAGGAAATGTTGGGGCAGCTGCAGGAGGCTGGGGTAGGGGTATTGGTGAGAGGGGCATTGGCAAAAGGCTTACTGGTCAATAAACCAGCCAGAGAATATCTCAAGCATTCTGCTACTGAGGTAGAAAAGCTTCAGAGCCGCTTGAAAGAAATGAGCAGCGGAAAAGGAAATACTGCCCAATTGGCCCTTGCCTGGACCCTTGCCCACCCGGCTGTTAGCAGCATTGTATGCGGGGCCAGTACACCCCAACAAATCATTGACAATGTACAAGCCACACAGCTAACCGTCCAGACAGAAGAAAGGCAAGAACTCATGGACACTATCGCCGCTCATCCTTATGAATTACATCGTTAAGCAAGCTTTTCCTATATTCTCCTTCGATTTGCACTAAACACCTCCCATGTCCCAACAGACTTACTCCCGAGATCAACAAACCTACATACCAGACCCACGCCTCCAGGCCGCAATAGAAGTGGCCCTGGATTTGGGGATGCCTTTATTGGTGACAGGTGAGCCCGGCACGGGCAAAACACAATTGGCGCATTATCTCGCTTCCCAGGTTGTGAAGGTGCCTTTGCTGGAATATTATACCAAAACGACCTCCAAGGCCAAAGATATTCTCTACCATTATAATGCGCTGCAACATTTTCG
>JBCBZF010001154.1:0-2169 GCA_039815525.1 Bacteroidota bacterium
ATCCAGCTGGGGTATATCGGCAAGGCGCACGGACTACGTGGCGAAGTCAAAGCCACCTTCGATGTACAGGATCTTCTTGATTACCAAAAAGAAGAGACTTTCTATATCGGCAAAAAAGGCGGACCGATCAGACCGGTAAAAGTTAAAAACTTTCGGGTTCAGAGTAACTCTCAGGCAGTTCTGCATCTGGCAGAAAGCGATGATCGCGATACAGCTGATGCACTACGGGGTCATACCATTTATTTTCCCATTGCCCAACTAAAACCGCTCTCTGATGGCCACTATTATTATTTCCAGGTTATTGGCTTTCAGGTAATTGATGTGAATCTTGGTCCGCTGGGTACCGTTCAGGACTTCGCAGACGGAGCCGCAAATGATATTCTGATTATGGACTATCAGGGAAAAGAAGTTCTGATCCCTGTCGTCGATCACATCGTTGGCATGGCGGATTTTGAGAGCCAAAGCATTCAAACCAACTTACCAGCAGGACTATTAGAAGCCTATACTGAATAGAGAAACGTCTTATTCTTCCAACAGCATTTTTTTGTACTCCTGCAAGGCAGAACGGCGCTCGTCATCTACTTTTGGGTAGTGCATATCCAGGTCGCGCAATGCTTCCAAAATCACCTGGGAAACAATCAAACGCATATTCTTTTTATCATCTGCGGGGATCACATACCAGGGCGCTTCCGGCGCAGCAGTTGCGTTGATGGCCGATTCATAAGCATTCATATAGTCATCCCAATACCCGCGCTCTTTTATATCTCCTTCCGAAAACTTCCAGTTTTTGGCTGGCTCATCAATGCGAGAGATGAACCGATTCTTTTGCTCTTCTTTCGAGACATTGAGAAAAAACTTCAAGACCCGGGTGCCATTACGATGACAGAATGCTTCAAAGTTACGGATATCACCTAAGCGCTGGTCCCACACATTCTCAACCGGATCAATGAGCTCTGGTGGGATGCGTTGGTATTTGGTCAGAATATTCGGATGAACACGCACAACGAGTACTTCCTCATAATAGGATCGATTGAAAATTCCAATACGCCCCCTTTGTGGTAACTTACGGGTGGTCCGCCACAGAAAATCATGATCCAGTTCTTCCTTGCTGGGTGCCTTAAAAGAGTGGACCATCACCCCATGTGGATTGACGCCAGACATAACATGACGAACCGTCCCATCTTTCCCTGCGGCATCCATGGCCTGGAAAATCAGCAACAGACTGTAGCGATCGTGCGCATACATCATATTCTGTAAATCATCAATCTCTTTCCGAAACTCTCTTTGCAGTTTTTTGTAATCTTTTTTGTCTGCATAAAAGGGAGTAATCCGATTGGGAGCAGCCTCCATGGAAAAAGCTTTATTGCCATCAAATCGGAAGGCCCTGGTGTCAATTTCTGCGTGCATAGTCAGTCAATTAATGTTGAAGCAGGAAAATGACGCATGTTCTTTTCCGCTTCGATGATTCACAGTGATCATGAAATTAGTCTTTTTTGGGCAGTTGAGAAATAGCTCTGTACCAAACAATTTCCTGACATCAGTGGTTAAACTGATGAAATTTACGCGGATTTTCACCGATGCCCTGCGCATTAAACCGAATTCTACCTTCCATACGCGTCAAATGATCCCAAGGGATCTACTTACATTTTTTTCCTACTCGCCGGGTCTACAGACCAGGTTAAAGACCTGTTTATGGAAGATTACGATTTCATCATCGCAGGGGGTGGCTGTTCCGGCCTGAGCCTCGCCTACCATCTATCCCATATCCCAAACATCCGACTGTTAATCATTGAATCGCAGCCAGCGATCCGGAATGACAAGACCTGGTGCTTCTGGTCGGATCAACAGCCCTGGTTTCCACAATGCATTCGCAAGAGCTGGTCCACCATGTCCTTCGCCAGTAAAACAGATCAGATCCGGGAACATATTGCACCCTATCAATATCATTACATTGCGAGTGAAGATTTTTATGCTTTCGTGCTAGAAGCGCTTGCGGACAATCCACTCGTTGACTATCAGCAGGAAACCATCCAGAATATCATCCCGGACCCAAGGGGGAGCTCTTGCGCGCCACCGCCAGCGGCGCACGCCCCGCCCCCGGCGACACAACCGACGAACGCCTCGCGTCGATCGAGTCGCGCACCGTCTCAGCCGACGACCCGAGCTTTG
>JBCBZF010001135.1:0-2248 GCA_039815525.1 Bacteroidota bacterium
GACGCGCTGCCTCTCAGATTGCCATCCTCCTGCGTGGTAAGCACAAGCCAAGTTTCACACCACATGTGGACTGCGGCGACAACGTCATTGTGGTCAATGCAGATAAAATCCGCTTGACTGGTGACAAGTGGAATCAGAAAGAATACATTCGTCATACCGGGTATCCTGGAGGACAGCGGGTGGTAAAGGCCAAAGACATGCTGGCCAAGCACCCAACCCGCATCGTTGAGATGGCTGTGAAGAGAATGTTGCCCAAAAATCGCCTTGGTAGCAGATTATATGGCAACCTGCGTGTATACGCTGGTGGAGAGCATCCACACGCGGCTCAGGAACCTGAAGTATTTGAACTCTAAACAAACGCGATAACCAACAATGGATCAGATCGTTACCGTAGGTCGTAGAAAGCGTGCAGTCGCCAGAGTATTCCTCAAAGGAGGAAGCGGCAGCTTTCAAGTAAATTCTCGCGACCTGGGCATACACTTTCCCGGTGCCCTGCTGGCTCAAAAAATCATGGAGCCATTTACCCAGCTGGAGCTGAACAATAGCGCTTTCGATATCCAGGTAAATGTACAAGGTGGTGGCATCACCGGACAAGCGGAAGCTGTTCGCCTTGGACTGGCCCGTGCGTTGATCGAAGTTAACGCTGAAAACCGCCCTGCTCTTAAAAGAGCAGGCCTTCTGACCCGGGACTCTCGGAAAGTCGAGCGGAAAAAATACGGAAAGAAAAAAGCAAGAAAGAGTACCCAATTTTCAAAACGCTAAAGCAAGATGCAGCAACCTACATATCAGGCATTACTGGAGGCAGGCGTACATTTCGGGCACCTCAAGAAAAAATGGAATCCTTATATGTCTCCCTACATCTTCATGGAGAAGAATGGGATTCATATCATCGATCTGAATAAAACCCTGCGTATGCTCGACGAAGCATCCCGGGTAGCCAAATCTCTGGCAGTTTCTGGCCGCAAAATCATGTTTGTCGCCACCAAGAAGCAAGCCAAAGAGATCGTTGAAATGGAAGCAAAACGGGTGAACATGCCATACGTAACTGAGCGTTGGCTTGGTGGCATGCTGACCAACTTTCAAACTGTTCGTAAGAGCATCAAGCGGATGAAAAACATCGATAAGATGGCCACTGATGGTACTTTCGAGCGCATCAACAAGAAAGAACGTCTGATGCTGGGACGTGAGAAGGAAAAGCTCGAAAGAGTGCTCGGCGGTATCGCAGAATTGAACCGTCTCCCTTCTGCCCTCTTCATCGTTGACATCAAAAAAGAGCACATCGCAATTGCTGAGGCACGGAAGCTCAATATTCCTACCATCGCACTGGTTGATACCAACTCCAACCCGAACGTGGTAGACTTCCCGATCCCAGCCAATGATGATGCTGCTAAGTCTATTCAGCTGCTGATGAGAACTGTTTCTGACGCCATTGCTGAAGGTCTTCAAGAGCGTAAAAAGCGCAAGGAAGAAGATCGCATCAAGCAAGAAGCTGAAAAGCAACGCAAAACCGAAGCACAGGCGGTTGCAGAAGAATCTTAATCTGCACTGTCAGTCAATAAAAAAAGCCGATACTTTCGTATCGGCTTTTTTTATGCAGCAAGTTGATCAGTGCGTGCGTCTAATGGGAAATCTTTCATATGCGCACCTATTTTTTTCTGCTACCAGTGACCATCCTCCTGCTTTTTGCCAATCAGCTCTCTGCTCAGGAAGCCGGAAGACCTTTCTCCTATCAATTCATACAGGCGGGACAAGTCTTAGATGATCCGGTTGATGAAGACATCATTCGATCCGGCTTTTTTGCAGATTGGATGATGGGTTGGCAAGTCCACAAATATATTGGTGTTGGCTTAGGCGCAGGCATTGCGGAAGTAGACAAGGGCTATTTCTTTCCTTTGTATGCAGACGTCCGTTTTACCTTCAATGACAATCGCCTCTCTCCGGAACTCTTTCTCTCCGGCGGCTACCAATTTGCCCGACTGAGAGGGAATAACACAAACGGAATCTGGTGGCAGGAATGGCAGGAGAATTATGAGAGTGGAGGTGGTTTATACGCTGCCGGAGGGCTAGGACTGCGCGTGAAATTATGGGAAAGTCTGGTATTGGTGCCCAGCATGGGGCTACGTTTCCAGGGCTTTTCTGAATCATTCTCAGATGGTGCTGGCCGGCAGATCAATCGGACGCGCTCATTGAACCGGCTGCAATTGGGGCTGGGATTGCGGTTTTAATATGTTGTGAATTAACATTACCA
>JBCBZF010000166.1:0-8792 GCA_039815525.1 Bacteroidota bacterium
AGTAGGTAATGGTCCGTGTATCTAACTTGTGTTGTCCGAAACCCAATACTGGCAGGCTGAATAAGATAGAAATGAGAATATGAATTATCAATGCACAAAAAGACGTAAAATGATATGAAATCACTTCCTGAGATGAATCAGAACGAGAGAGCAATTGGTTTTTGTATATGATAAAACAGAAGGACAATTAGTTGGTCAAAAAAATTGTCGGAATAAGCAAGCTTTGTTATGTACGATAAATCACCTTCCATCGAAACGCCCAACGCCAACTTAGCAACCTTTTCCCAATACCCGCTTTATCAAGAATACTTTTCAATTCCCCTCGTTTAAAGCCCCTTGCTACACTCACCGCTGCATCATTGCGGACCATCTCTGAGCGCGACAAGAGTCGCGTCAAAATCCGGATACTGTGCCACGCCAGCCAGTGGCGATGAAGATCATTGACGATGATGCCTACGCTGGTTTTGGCCTTCCAGACCGAGAACAGATCAATCAATTCCTCACTGCTGAAATGATGGGTAAAGAGACTGCTGTGGATGATGTCAAACTCCTGGGCCTGGAAGTCTTCTGAAAAGATATTGGCAACCTGAAAGCTGATTTCCGGGTAATCCCGGCAGTGATCCTCGGCATAGGCAATGATATTGGGATTGGCATCTACACCAACGAATTGCATGTTGATGCCTTGTTTTCTGGCCCATTTTGCCATCAAAATCATGATGTCACCACTGCCACACCCCAAATCTGCAACCAAATATTCAGATTGTGGTGCCTGCCGGGTCAGCTGTTTGAGGGCATTGATGCTGATGGCATTGCCACCCAGCAGACGGTTGATGACATCCAATTCGCGTAGGGTTTGGTCGATCACGGCTCCCCCGCTGTGGAGGTCATCCATCAATTCTTTTTCGACCGAACGTTCTTGTAAAGCAGGCATATCAGGATTGTTTGGCAGTTTTAGTCTGGTGTTTCTCTACACTTACAGATGCGGAGGTCTGAACCGCAACGCCCAGCAACATACTTTCAAGGGTGAGGCCGGGACCAAAGGCAAAGCTGAGAATGTTCTTGTGATTGTCTGCATGTGACAGCTGTTGCATGATTTTTGCCAGAACAAACAGGACCGTTGGGGAAGACATATTGCCATGCTTCTGCAGAACGGTATAGGCTGGTTCATTGTCTGCCTGACTGAGGTCCAGGGCCGCTTCAATCACCCCAAGAATTTTTTTTCCGCCCGGATGGATGGCGAAAAAATCAATGTCAGACATGTTTAAGTTCAGGTGATCTAACAGATTGCGGGACAATTTACCGATGCCGGCCCGGATAAATTCCGGGACCATGGCTGAAAGCCGCATATCAAAGCCAAAATCACCGATTTGCCAGGCCATCTCCTGTTTGCCCTGAAACGCGAGGTCATTGTGGAATTGTTGCAGGCTGAGATTGACACCTTCGGTCTGCTGATTGCTGACCAGCAAGGCGGCGGCACCATCTCCAAATAAGGCATTGGCCAGGAGGCAATCGTCGCTTTTCTCTTTCTGGAAGTGGAGGGTGCATAATTCTACGCAGACCACCAGGACCTTGGCCTTTGCATTGGCGCGACAAATCTGATCAGCCATCTTGATGGCGACGAAAGCGGCATAACAACCCATGAAGTTGATGGCCGTGCGTTGCACGGAAGGCGAAAGACCGAGATGCTCGACCAACTCGATGTCTAGGCCAGGGGCGTACATGCCGGTGCAACTAACCGTGATCAGATGGGTTGTCTGATCAATTTGGGCTTTGCTGCCACCAGTGGCCCGGATTGCCCGCAAGGCCAGCGGCAAAGCTTCCGCCTCATAGGTCCGCATCCGGTCTCCGACCGTCGGAAAGGGTTCCAAACCTTTGGTGTTGGGGAAGAACTCGAAGGCGCCGTTTTTACGCCCGTAATCAGCCAGTATAGACTGTCGCTGACGTATGCCGCTGGCCCGATACAGGATGCGCAATTTGCGTCTTTCCGCTTCATCCATTTCCTGCGCTTCCATCATGAAATGCGCAATGTCTTCCTGGGCGACGTTGTGGGTAGGGGTCGCAGTCCCGATGTGATTGATATATGTCGGCATACCTGGGGTAATTCCTGATAAATTATCATAATTTGAGCAACATGACACGATCCACCTGGCTCCATCTCCGCATTCCGTTCTCTTTCTTTTTATTGCCGGTCTTTCTGTTTGCCTGGAGCATCGCACCACATGTTGTCTGGTGGAGAGCGGTATCAGTTGGGCTGATTCTGCATTTTTTCCTTTATCCAGCCAGCAACGGATACAATTCCTACTTTGATAAAGATGAAAACAGCATCGGAGGTTTGAAACATCCGCCAAAAGTTATACGTGAGTTGTATTGGGTGTCTCTGGTGCTGGATGCGATCGCCCTCATCTGGGGCTTTTTCTTAAGCTGGCAGTTTGCCCTCATGCTGTTGGTCTACGGCCTGGTTTCCAAAGCCTACAGTCATCCCGCCATCCGGCTGAAAAAGATGCCATACATTGGCTGGTTGGCCGCGGGTGTTTTTCAGGGTTATGTAACCTTCCTGATGACATACGTAGGTTTACATGGCCTTGGATTGGGCGAAACCTTTGTTCAGGAGATTCAGATACCTGCGATACTGAGTACGGTGCTATTGTTTGGCTCCTATCCCATGACGCAAGTGTATCAACATGAGGAAGATGGCAAAAGGGGAGATGAAACCATCAGCCGGAAACTGGGTATTCTGGGAACCTTCCATTTTACCGCCATCGCCTTCAGCATCGCGTCCGCTGGCTTTTTCTGGTATTATCAGACCTATCTGCATACGATGTCGGCGATTGGCTTTTTGATGGTGCTGACGCCAGTCCTGGCGTATTTTTCCTGGTGGTATCTGAAAGTCCGAAAAGACCGTGCAGAGGCCAGTTTTACCCACACCATGCGACTGAATCTGCTTTCATCTCTGATGTTGAATCTCTGGTTTGGCGCGATGTTGCTGTAAATCCAGAAAGATTGTTTTTCTGTCTCACAAGCATCATGGCCATGAAATTATTGCGCGTATTCTCCTTCTTCATCTTATGGAGCCTGTCCACTTTTTCCCAAACAACAGACTGGGAAAAGATGAGTCTGATCGGGAAAGTAAAGCAAGTCCGGATCAAAGAATGTCTGCTTCAGGGACAAGGATCAGATGCCAGAAAAATCTGCAAAGTCCAGCGTGTTTTTTACTTCAATGAACATGGCGCTCTGACCAAGCGATTGACATACGAGTTTGATCAATTGGTGGAATCCGATCAATACTGCTACAAAGACGGAGTCTTGCAGCAGATTGTCTGCTCTGGCGCTGATACCCATGTGAAACGCTTTACGGTTTTTAGCTATGATGGGGATGGAGATTGTGTGGAGGAGAAAATTTTTACGGGAAAGGCAGTACCGACTACGCAATACTTATATCAGTATGATGCCCAGCACCGGAAGATTGACATGAAGGGATATAATTTGAGAGATAACGAGAAATGTTTTGTCCACGAACAATATCGATATGACGCAATGGGCAATCGGGCGGAAAAACGGTCTGACAAGCGTATTGACAACTACCAGTATCAGTATGATGAAAAAGAACAGTTGATGTCGCTGATTGAAACGCATGCGCAAAACGGAAAGATTGTATCCAGGATTCAGACACGCTTTATAGACAATTCAGCTGGTCAGTGCAGAGAAGAAGTTCGCTCTGAAGGCGAAAGAGAGATCTCTACTTTGTATCAATTAGACGAGCTTGGAAACTGGGTTCGCAAAACCACAATTGAGTCGGCTGAAAGGACGATCTTAACCGAAAGGGAGTTTGATTATTTCTAAGTTCCTGAATTGATGCATACCGCTCTTTTGTCCCTCAAAACACCTCCCCATGGGTTTGCTTCATCAGAAAGCGCGCCACCGGCGGGACATGATTGGCCGTCCAGACCGCAGCATTGCTCATCTGTATGCCACCAAACAGCCGTTGTATATTCCGTCCTGCCCACAGTCGTCCTTTGAACAATTTGTTCCATGCTTTCCGGTAGGCATATTCCACCTGGCCTCGCTGGAATCCATATTGTACCAGGATTTCTGAGAGAATTTTCGCGGAATGGATCGCCATTGCCATGCCATTGCCACACAATGGGGTAATTAAACCAGCCGCGTCACCGCTCATCAAAATATGTCCTTCTACCGCTTCTTTCGGCGCAAAAGAAATCTCATTGATGACTTCGGGTTTATCCAGAAGAAATTCGGCCTCATGGTAAATCTCTTTCAGAAAAGGATTGGTCCAAAGCACGGCTTCTTCCATGCTGGCAATGTCCTTGTGCGCCAGCAAGGCCTTTCGCTCTCCGAGATAGCACAGATTGTAGCGGCCATCCTCAATTTTGGAGAGCCCACAATAGCCACCTGGGAAATTGTGAAGCGCAATCAAGTCAGAAGGGAAATCCAAACGGATGTGGTACTTGACCCCGATGTAGGGAGAGCGTTTCTGCATAAAGGCCCGTTGCATCTGCCGGTCCATCAGCGATCTTTTGCCAAAAGCCCCAATCACATAACGCGCCGAAAACTGCTCACCACGTCGGTTTTGCAGGGCAAAGCGTTCGCCATTGAATTGGCAAAAGGCAATTTCATCTCGTTCGCGCACTTCGACCCCCGCTTCTCGTGCTTTCTCCACCCAAAAAGCATCCAGCGCATAGCGGCTGACACCAAAAGCCCCCAAATCAAGGGGCATCTCGGCCTGCGCACCATTGACAGACGTCAACAGGAAACGATTGATATTACTCGGTTGGAGATGGTCTGGAAACAGTCCTTGTGCACTGAGAAAGGGGCGTACTTCATTGGAGATGTATTCACCGCAGACCCGGTGAAAAGGATAACTTTTTTTCTCAGAAAGGACCACTGAGAAACCCTGACGTGCCAGAAGAATGGCGTTGAGCAAACCTGCGAGGCCGCCACCAATGATATGAACATCTTTCACCTGTAGAAAAGCCTTGAGCGAAGCATTTTGTTTGCCATCTTAGCCACCAAAATTTTCATCACGATTCCACCAACTCATGGTTGACTCATCTGCAAAAAAGCCTTCCCATCCCCCATTGTCAATCATCTCTTCCAGGATTTCCCTGGGGCCACACACAAATGTCTCATGTTGATCCCACCCATTGGTGAAAAGCAATTGGTGATCCTCTGGATAAATACTGCGTACTGCAATACGGGTTTGAAAGAAATGCCGGTCCAATCGATCTGCCTGTAATTGCATCAGAATCGGGGAAACCTGTTCGGGTAAGTCAGACCCCAGCCAGATTTTTCGATAGCCCTGCGCCCAAATAGCATGTAGAATCTCAGACAATTGATATGGTGAGAATTCATCTTCGTAAGGATAAAAAATCTGATGCCTGCGACAGATATCCGCCATGCGATCTGCATGTTCGGGGTGGTCAGGCCGTACCATCAGACTGTCAGCTACCGCTTCATAAGAAGCAAAATGTCCCAGAGAACGCACTTCTTCCCAACTGAGACGCCGACATTCATGGAGAATCATCTGGTCAAATCGCTTCCTGCGCAACAGAGCCTCTTGCAATAAATTGCCAGAATGCGTACTGAGCCATTTCTGCGGATGAAGGTGGGAACCTGACTTGAGCTTGAAAAATGGTTTGAACAAAATGAAAACTGCCTCAAAACAATCACCCCAATAGTCCATCAGCCGAACGTTTTGGTTCGGTGCAGAGACCAGTCGGATAGAAAGAGAGGGGAGTTTCATGTGCATGATTTAGGAGAAAAGTACCAATGATCAAGTGCTGCCCCAGCTAAGATGCCCACTGTGTAACATAGAAAGTCTGACCAAAGGAAACCTCTACCCAGAACCAGTTTTCCCAAAGTCGTATCGCGTAGCGCATCGAGCCAGTCGGTTTGCCAGAGTTGGCTGACTTCGATGCCGTAAGAAAAAAGCAAAGCGGCCACAACAAGGGTTCGAATCTTTGCCGTGGGGATCAGAAATGCGAAAAGCCAATAGACCAACATGGCCCATAGAGTATCTCCGGCATAATCTGCAATGAAGGCTGGCAGCTCCGAAGCAAAGCGTCGGGAACCGAGACCAAGCGGAATGAGCAACAGAATCAAAAGGGCAAGTTTCCAGCGAGGGCGGGCAGACATTATTTTAGTAAAGTGTCATAGACCTGAACTTTCTCCCAAATATCCTGGTGATCCTCAATAAATGCATAGTGAATCGGGTCCACTTGATAGGCGTCCTGATCAGCTGCATTGGCAAAGTGAACTACCCAGGCGTAGTCATAAGAATTATCCACTACTTCTCGTGGTGTCCCAGCTGGTTTTCCATAATAAAATGATTGAATACTGGGCGTAGTACCAAGCTTTTCCAGGCCTTTTTCGAATGCTGCTTTTTGAGCATCACTTGTTCCTTCTTTCAACCAGAAAAATACGGTATGAATGAATCCGGCTTGTTTCATTTCGGTGGCGATTTCAGTCGATGGGTTTGGAGATTCGATTTCGTGCTCTTCTGTGGTTTGACAGGAAAAAACCAGCACGGCAATCGATAAGAACAAAAATCGATTCATTGTTCGAAGCTTTATAGGAATGTAGCGGAAAAAGTCCGCTTTGCCAGCGAATATTCGCTTAAAGGCGTATTCAGCATGACATTTAACAGGATTGTATACTCAAGTGAAAGTGCTTTGGCTATTTCAAGGCTTCACATCCACTGATTTTGAAGAATGCACCATCCTTCTTTTTTTCTCAGTATTTCACTTTCGGTATTTATGCGGATGCAAAAATTGTATACCAGAATCGGAGAGTAGCCATCTGAAGTTCATCCTACGAGAAGCGTATTGACGCTGTCAATGAGAGACCTTCATCCCCTTTTTCAGGGCCTTGCCATCCATCTGCTCAAACTGAACGGGTATCGAGACTGCCCCTCTGGATACTGGCTTCAATACGTTGAAATGTAAATGCGGCGCAGAGGTAAATCCAGTCAAGCCCGAAATTCCTATTTTCTGTCCGGCCCCTACACGGTCTCCCTTTTCCACCAATGCACCATCTTTCACAAGGTGGACATACTGGGTCATGATGCCATCCTCGTGATAGAGAGTGATGAAATTGGCAAAGTCCCGGTATTTTCTGCTTCCACCTCCCTTATTGTGGTGTTGGATCACCCCAGCGACGATCCCATCTCGTGCCGCACAAATGGTGTCACCGATTGGAATAGCAAAATCAATGGCATGGAGGGAAAATGGATTGTTATGGGAAAAGCTGCCTTTATAAGGCTGCATGATCGAATAGCTTTTTCCCTTGGGGAAAGGATATTGGTAGCGTGCGCTGCTGTCAGGCTCTGCCGTAAGCGGATTGCCAATATAACTTTCAAACTTCATCTCAGAAACCAGGCTGGCTGAATCTTTTCCTTTCATCGGAAAATGGTACAGAAGACGGTTGCTATCCGGCGGACTCACAAAGCCGTCTTTCAGCTGCATTTGCTTTTCTAGCGCCTCGGATTCTGTCCTGAGAAAAACCGTGGTTGGATACGGATTTGGATTGAGGGCCCAAACCTTCATGCTGTCTGCCTCAATATCTATCCTGATATAGAAAGGGAGTTTTTTCAATCCGGATGAACAGCTACTGATAAGCAAAAGAAACAGGCTACAGAAGCCAAGGAAAAGAGGCCGGAACATGTATCTAAATCATTTAACCGAATGTACGAAGACCGGTCATGGATCACAATCCATGACCGGTCTCAAATGAGTAGCCATAGCTGAATTAAAATGTGAGCGAATAACCCAGGCTCACATTGGCGAAAAAAGGCGTATTCCCAATCCCAATCTGCCGCACCTCATGGGTTGCCAATTGTTCAGTATTGCGATTGATATAGGAAAACTGTCCGCCTTCCTGGCTGGAACTGATCCTGGGCCACCAGCGGATATTCGGAACAATCATAAAACCCTTGAGAAAATTCTCTTTGTTTTTGAAGGGGCGAAGGTTGGCATAGGCACCAAGGCCAAGGGTGAAGGTTGAATAGCCACCAACCAAATTTTCCGGGATCTGTGCATCTCCTTCATAGTAATAGTCAAACTGATGCCACTTTGGTTCCAGCCGGATATTGAGCCAATCATTGAGACGATAGCCAATCCCCAAACCTGTGGTCCAGGGCATATGTAGTGCCAAACCTTGTGCCTCGTCTGCACCGCCTAATGCCACTCGAGGGAAGTTGAGAGATACGCCATGCTAATAGTCAAAGATAAAACGGCCATAGGCCACATTTACCTCAGCATTAAAGCCACCGGCCGCAAGCTGACTCATCCCGAACACCAGGTTGACTTGACTGCTAAGCGTTTTTGACTGAGCCTGAGAAAATGAAGGGATCAGGGTGAAAAAAATGAAACTGAAAATGATGAATTGCTGTTGCATGATATTCGTGTTGATTGTTGAATACAATTGTTTGATGACAACACAAATGTGCATATGGCAAGCCGGCAAAACGCCTCATGCGCTGATCTGAGTCCTGTTTTTAGGAGATGAGTCCTTTTCTTAAGGGCTGGGGATTGTATACCAATAGGGGAGAAGACTGGTCCTCATGTTGCCAGTTCAGCTTTTTGGTACTCCCGGGGAGAAAGGCCAGTATGTTGTTTGAAAATACGATTGAGGGATGCTTTGGAATTGAATCCACTCTCCAGACCGAGCGCCAGAATGGTCAGATGCTGCTGATTGGGATCACGCAGGAGCAGTTTGAAATGCCCGACCCGGTACTGGTTGACAAAATCATAAAAAGCTTTTTTTCCAATGGTGTTGAT
>JBCBZF010000933.1:0-2923 GCA_039815525.1 Bacteroidota bacterium
CTCCCCTTCCCGAACCAATTTCGGGCAGGTACAGGCAGTCAAATTCATTTATGACAAGGAAGCCGATGAAATGTATTATATGAACACCAAACGCTATCGCTACCATTTTACATTTGCGGCGGAACAGCTTGGATTTAAACAAGGGAACAATATTTTCAACCGTACCCAGTATCTCGAAAATGACAAACGCTATCTCTACCCAGGTAGCATCAATTACTACAAAGCGCTTGATGTATACGTTTTGCAATTTGTCGCAGCCAATGAGATCCATTGTGAAAATATTCAGCGCCTCTTTAACAAACTCAAAACCACTGCCTTTTTTAAGGATAAATTGGTGTTCTTTCCCCACAAAAAGGAGTGGGAAGAGTGTCCTGATATTCCTACGATCAGCTCAGATGAATTGTATCAGGGTCAAAACTATCAGGCCTTGAATCTGGCACGCGGCTATGGATATTTGCGAAAGGTAGAGCTGACCGAATTAGAAGAAACCTATCTGGGAAGAAGAGAAGTGGTCTTGCTCAATGGTATTCCCAATGATGTCTCAGTGGTTGCCGGCATCATCACCACTGAATTTCAGACGCCGCTCAGTCATATCAATGTCCTCAGCAACAGCCGGGCTACGCCCAATATGGCCTTGAAAGATGGGTGGGAGAATCCGATCCTGACCAGCCTGCTTGACAAACTGGTTTACCTGGAGGTGGGAGCAGATTCATTTATCATCCGGGAAGCTGCACTATCGGAAGCAGAAGCTTTCTGGAAGCTGAAGGAGCCGCAAGTGCCGGTTGTCTTAGAGAAAAACACCCAGCTAAGTGGCCTGGTCAATCTTCACCTGGCCAATCATCACTTTGTTGATCGCATCGGGGGGAAAGCTGCCAATTTTGCAGAACTCATGAAGGTCCAGTTTGATGGTGTCCCTATTCCATTGCCAGAAGGCGCCTTTGCCATACCATTTCATTATTATCAGACCCATATTGAAGCAGCCGGATTGGATATATTCATCCAGGATATGCTCGCAGATCCGCAGTTTATTGCTGACCCAGCCTATCGTCAGGAACAACTGGATGTTTTACGGGATAGCATCAAGGCTTTTCCGATTGATGCCCAACTGCTTGACCTGGTCCGTAATCGCATTGGCAATTTTGCAGATTTCCCGTCTTATCGGTTTCGCTCCTCCACCAATGCGGAAGATTTAGAGAGCTTCTCAGGTGCAGGCTTATACACCTCAAAATCAGCCAAGGAAAACCATGGTAGCAAAACCATCGAAAACGCCATTCGGAAAGTATGGGCCAGTCTGTGGAATTGGCGGGCATTTGAAGAACGCGCCTATTTCAAAATTGATCATGAAAGTTGCGCCATGGGCATATTGGTTCACAGATCCTTCCCAGACGAAGATGCCAATGGGGTACTGTTGACCCGTAACCTCTACAACGAAAATCCTGGTTTCATTGTCAATGTACAATACAAAGAATACAGCATTGTCTTTCCTGAACCGGGAATTTTACATGACCAGTTGATTCTGTTTGCCTGGTCGATTATTCCGGATGAACGTTTTATGGTAGAATATTTGACTCACGCTAATCTGCCAGAATTGAATGGCCAACGCGTGATGACAGATGAAGAACTGCACGAACTGGGCGATTATGCCATGGCAGTAAAGCTTCATTTTTGGGAAAATGTTGCCCATGATTGCGCCTGCGACTTCATTGACTTTGCCGTGGACATTGAGTTCAAAGTCGATTCTGATGTCAGCCCGCGCAAGCTATATCTCAAACAGGCGCGCTTGTTTAAATAGTGATTAGCGGATCAATGACAACTGCTCCGTTTTGCCATTGGCGAAATTGATCTTGAGGATGAGGTATTGTTTGTCAAAAGCAGGGGGCAGCAACTGATCCAGACTGTATTCCCCATTCATATCAGCTTCAACATATTGCTGGGCAAGAAATGCGCCATTGATATCCATTACCATAAGACGGAATGGAAGGTCTACAGGCAGACCCGAGAGACGGGCGGCCTGGCCGTTTTCATAGACAACAAAACCCTGCTCTGTCTGGACGAAAGTATGTGAGAGAATGTTTGACAGAAAGCGACCACCATTGGCCAAAACAGCCTCAATACGATAATAAACACGGCCGTTTTGCTTGCTTTGATCCATCCAACGATAAACCTGATCATACCCTTTTGCCTCGAAGCTGGCAACTGCTTCATAATTCACAGCATCAATTGAGCGACTTACCACAAAGTGATCCAGATTCTCATCTGTTGCCAGTTTCCATTCGAGCTCAGCTTGTCCGCGTCTGATATTCATTTCGGTTACTTCCCAGCGACTGGCCAGGACAAATGTTCCCGTACCGGTAATAATGGGCGTGCCTGCATTACAATCTCCTTCGCTCCCATAAAGACCAAATCCGGAACAGAGCTGGCTTTCAACCGCACTTTGTAAGGCTGCGCCAAATAACTCAGAACCGCTATCATTCCAGGCCCGAATCCGATCTGGTACGATGAAAGAGCCAGATCCACATACCCGGCCATTCGACCCAACAAAATAGATATCATCAATTGTTCCGGCAGCAGTACAACTTCCTGCATTCAAATCCAACGAACTAAAAGCATTCAAAATCAAATCATCACCGATCTCGATGATCGAGGACGCACTAAAAAATGAATAAGGTGCATCATTTGTCCCATCTCTTCCCAATAAGACATCTCCATCCGCTCTGAAGATTCCCTGGACATTCAACATATCACCAGCAAAGATGTATTTTTTTGCGCCTCCGTTCCGACGGGTAATGTGATAATCCCCATTGCCCGTTATGATAACGTCGCCAAAATGAGTGTAGGTCCCATTGAGATAGTGGGTTACCTCATGGTTGATGCTTACATCATCATTGGTACCTGGTGTGGTGGCAGCAATAGGCGTGCCTGA
>JBCBZF010000052.1:0-13054 GCA_039815525.1 Bacteroidota bacterium
CAGATCCTCGAAGGCTACTCTATCTCGGCGGGGCTGGATTATCCCGGCATCGGGCCAGTGTTGCGGGAAGCTTTATTGGATGAAATCGATCTCTACTTCATGGCCTGGACCAAAGAGCAAGCGGCAAAATTTGCAGAATGGAATCTTGGCTATGCCCATCCCGATGTGCTGGATACAGCCATTGAGTTTAGCCCGGAAGAAGAGGAAATGGCTTTTCAATCCATTCTGTGCCACAAAAGTCAGTACACCGCCGCGGACATGCAGGACTGGATCGCCAAAGAACAGAAGGATACCACCAATCGACTGTACTTTCGGAAAGCAGTTGTGAGTCAGATCTTACAGGATGGATTCTGAGGAGATTGATGGCAGATCAAACATGGGGTATCAGAATCCCTGGATCAATGCTATATTGATAAGAGATACACCAAGTTTTTTGACGCTCCTATTGTCGCGAAATGACGATTAACGAAATCCTTGACCGGCTCAAAGCCGGAAACACCCGCTTCGTATCTGACAAACTTCATGGAAATCTTCAAGACAGCCGTCGCCGCACCGATCTGGTCGAAGGGCAACAACCGCACACCATTGTCCTGAGCTGTGCCGACAGCCGGGTTGTCCCCGAATTGGCCTTTGATTCCGGCCTGGGCGAACTCTTCGTGGTACGTGTAGCTGGCAATGTCGCCAACACCTCCTCCCTGGCCAGTATCGAGTATGCCGTCGCACATGTCGGTTCCCAGGTGATTGTGGTTCTGGGCCATCAAAACTGTGGAGCGGTCACTGCCGCGGCAGCCGGTGGCGACAATGGCTTTAATCTCAACCATCTTTTGGCCCACATTACGCCAGCGCTTGATGCCAGTCCGGAAGGCGCAACGGTCAATGAGGTCGTTCGCACCAATGCCTGCATGAACGCCAAGGAGTTGGTCAATCGCTCTCCCATCATCCGCAAAGCCGTCCAAAGCGGCCGGGTGAGAATCGTGCCAGCTTATTACAATCTGGACAGCGGAAAAGTGGATTTTCTGTACGATTAGGCTCTCACTCTCCGATCACCGATAAAAGACTGCATCACCTATCCCTACCGCGCGTAACATGTTTTCATTCGCTAAGCATGATACGCGCGGTGCCGTATATTTGCCCTTTTGATCATCGACCGTAAATTCCCTTTTGGGTTGATGACAAACACATGGTCTTTTCCATCTTTGGCTCTGGGAAAGACAAACGGACAAATATTTGTAGATACGCTGTCGCATGCACAAGACATACAAAATCGTACTTGATGGGACCGAAATTGAGACGTCCAGACTTGAAAAAGCAGATGCGCCGATGGGCGTGGTATGGGGGGAAATTGCGTTTCAGGAAATCCCATCCCCTTACCGGCTTTTCAAAGATCATTTTGTAAAGCATGGCATTGCGATCAATGCAGATGATCCTGAACATGGATTCCTTGACACGCAGACGATATCAGGCTTACAAGTGTTTCGACAAGATGAACGAGAGATCAAAGGTATTGCCGGGAATTCGATTACTGGTATGGAAGAAGAAGGCTACGAAATTTCGATTATGGGGATTGCTTATCCATTCTTTGCAGAAGAATTTCCGCATCATGTAGGATAGGAAATATTTGCGTAAAATAGAGCCGAACGAAACATGGCAACAGTACTTTTGCATAAAGGAATGACATACCCGAAAGAAGAGCGGAAATGGGCGAATTTCAGCGGAAACATTAACGTGTATTCTGACCTTCAGGAATCTGACATTGAGCTGCTGATTCAGGAACCAAAGATTCATTCTGTTCAGTTTTATGAATTCAAGACGCCATCAACTGAGACCTGGCAAGTATTAGCGCAGTTTTTCAGACAATACCCACAGATTGGCCTGCGTATATCGTGGTATGATGAAGTGGATTTTTCATTTCTCACCCATGTGCCTTCTGTTAAAAAGTTTGCTGTTTCCTCTTTTTTGACCAAAGACTTTTCCTCTATACCCCGCTATTTAGATTTGGAAGAGCTGAGCCTGGGAGAGACGAAGTCGATTTCAGTTAAGACTGACTTCATTGCCTCATGCAATAACTTGAAAAGATTCTACAATGATGGGATGAAAAAAGGCCTGGAAGTTCTCTCTGACCTACCTTATTTGGCGTCTTTGACATTGCGAGGGGTGAAAATGGCAGATCTGACATTCTTGGAGAATCTGCAGCATCTGAAAGAACTCCGGCTGTTGTTTGGAAGCTATAAAAGCGCATCATCTCTTTCAAAACTTAAGCAGCTCGAACTACTGGAGATAAGCAGGACCCGTCAAATTCCAGACTATGACTTTTTGTTGGACCTGGTCAATCTGCAAACTTTATGCTTTGAAGGCATGTCCAACATGGAGGTGCTTCCCAATCTTCGTAATCTTGACAAACTGACGAAGATTCAAATAGACAACAACAGAAGATTGACTGATATCAGTTCAGTTGCTCAACTAAAGAATCTCAAAACGTTATTATTGTTCTTCCCGGAAAACGTAAAAGCTGCTGTGAAAAAGGACCTGATGAAACAAGCCAAAGATATTTTGAGCAGAAGTAGAACCATCGCATCAACCAATTTATGGAGCGTCATGAATGATGAGGAGCGAAAAGTCCTGAAACAGAAGAACATTGAATTCTGGGGATATCATCCGGCTGTTGAGCAGGTCTTTCGTCAGTAAACCCAAGCACGGTATCACCATCAACAAAGCAGCAGAAACCCAAGCCAATGCATGAACACGAATTTCTGAAGGAGATTTTTAAACCTGAAAACTTTCAGGAAGAAGAGCTGGCCCTGGTGCTGTCTCAATTCACATCAATGTCATTTGCCAAAAACGACTTTCTGATGCGGGAAGGGGAGACGGCTGCTTATTATTTTTTCCTCGAAAGTGGGGTCGCCCGTTCCTATGCCGTAGACACCGAAGGCAATGACATCACCACCAATTTCTTCTCCCGAACGGATATCGTGATCGACTGGCATGCCTATTTTCTCAAAACCCCTTGTCGGGAATACATTCAGGCCATTAAACCTTGTCTTGCCTGGCGAATCTCCTTCGAGAATTTTATGAAACTCTTTCATCTCGAAGCCTTTCGCGAAGTGGGCCGGACCCGGTTGGTCAATCATTATTTCCAGCTAAAGTCCCACAGCGTGTCCATGATCGCCGATCATGCCAAGGACCGTTACCTGCAACTGATCCACCAAAAACCGGACATCGTGCAAAATGTCCCCCTCAAACACATCGCCACCTACCTCGGTATCACGGATACTTCCCTGAGTCGGATTCGCAAAGAAGTACTGGCTGAAAAAGACTAATATGGAAATCGCATTCTCGGACAATATTTGGATGGAATTGGCCTTTTTGGTGGTCATTCCGATCCCGGTGCTCATGATTGCACGACTCGCGCGAAAAGGGGCCAGTCAATGGTCAGATGCTGCCGGCGCATGGATTGCCATGGCCATCAAGGGCTTTTATCTGATCTACTTTGGCTATGTGCTCTATATGGCGCAGCAGGGATATTTTACCGAAAACAGTCTGCCGCCCCGCATTTTGTTGTACAGCATGTTTCCCCTCCTGGGCTTTTTGCTGTTGGTCGTCTTTCAATTACCAATAACGAAACGGATCATTGCCTCTCTTGATCTCCCGGACCTGGTACAGCTACATGTATTTCGTTTGATTGGCTCCTTCTTTCTCATGTTGTGGGCAGTGGGGAAATTGCCGGCTCTGATTGCCTGGATCGCTGGTCCCGGAGACATCATCACGGCCATTTCTGCGATTTTTGTGGCCCGTACCCTGAGAAAGAATACCTCACATGCTGTAAAACTGACCTGGATCTGGAACAGCTTTGGCCTGCTGGATATCCTGCTTACCTCCGCGACGGCTCTTTACCTAACCAAGCAAGCCATAGACACCGGTAGCCAGGGCGTGGAAGCATTGGCTGCAATCCCGTTCTGTCTGATTCCTGCTTTTGCACCCGCCACCATCATTTTTCTCCATCTGAATGTCTACCGAAAATTGCGGGCGCAAAGCTGAAGCTTTGATGCCGTGAATGGGCTTTAATGGGGCAAAACGTCCCTGATATTCTCAGTAAAAAGAAGATTTGACCCAACATCAGGCATTTCTTGTCATATGACAAGATTTCTGATTCTGTGCGCGCCCATCTTTGTTTCATCATCCACTTAACAAAGAATAAAACAATGGTAAGCGCACAAGAATTCATGATGATTTTTCGCTATGATCCACAGGCTGATCAGCAGCCCAGCCAGGACGTCCTCGCAGCTCAACCCCAACGCTGGAGCAGTTTTATCGGCAATCTGGCCATCCAGGAAAAATTGGTCAGTACCCATCAGTTAGGGTATGAAGGCAAGCAACTTTCAGCCACGCTGACGGTAGCGGAAGGCGTTCGTTTTGCCGAAAAAGAAACCATCAGTGGCAATATGGTGGTCAAGGCCAATAGCATGGACGAAGTGCTCAACATGGCCAAAGAATGTCCCATTCTTGATCTGGGGGGACGCGTCGAGATCCGCAGCATCATCCCCATGTCCTAAACCTCTTCCTTTCACATTTCACAAACACAAAAATGAATATCAAAATGATTCTCCTGATCACCCTCTCCGCTGTCGTCTTATTTCTGGGAATTGGCCTGTACCAGGCCAGCCAACTGACCAGCATCCGTATCACCCAATCGGTCACCATTGATGCCGGCCAGCAAGAAGTCTTCAACATGGTTCGCTATCTGGAAAATTTCCCCAAATGGTCCCCCTTTCTGGTAGCTGATCCCGGGCAGCATTATGAAGTAAGCGGAAATGATGGCCAAATTGGTGCTCGCTATCACTGGATTGGCAGCGAAGGCAAAGAGAAAGACACTGGTTTTCAGGAGATTGTCAAGATAGATGACCTACAGTACATTGGCATGCAGTGCGATATTCAGGCACCTTTTGAAGCCCATCCCAGTTTTGAATATCACTTTGCCAATTCCCCGGAAGGCACAAAGGTAACGCAGGATTTTACCTTGAAATCCGGCCTGGTAGACGCATTTTTTCTCTGGCTTTTCGGTGTGAAAAAGCAAATGGAAAACACCAATGCCCAGGGCATGCAACTGCTCAAACAGGCAGTGGAGGCCTAGTCGGTGCCCAATAACAGAACAGATGGCTTGCCTGATCGGTAGGCCATTTTTCGTTTGGGTATACGGGATGGTCATAGGGAAAAATCTATGTATTATCAGATCAGGCAACGATTTTTCCTGACGCATTATCTGCCCCCAATGATGTCTCGTCTTGTATTGCTCCTTACTTGCCTTGGTCTGCGCGCGCTATTTGGGCAAAACCTTCCGGCCCATTATCGCATATTTGATCACCAGGATGGTCTACCTGGCAACCAGATCACAGATCTGCTCAGTGATCAGGCCGGTTATCTCTGGATCGGGACCAGAAGCGGTCTCAGCCGTTTTGATGGCCGTAATTTTGAGAACTTCCCCCGCCCCGAGATCAAAGGTGAAGACATGGCCGGTAGTCACATTCGGCATTTATATCAGGACCGCAGTGGCCTGATTTGGATTGATTATCTGGCACATGCGGTATCGGTTTATTCGCCTCAACAAGATCGGTTTGCACATTTTACCCAGGAAGAAGCTTCAGCGGAAGGCATGGAAATGAGTTGTTGGCATGAAGATCAAGCTGGGAAATTTTGGTTGGGGACCAAAAGTGGGCTGTGGGCTTTTGATCGACACACCTTCTCTTTCCATAAGGTGAGATTGGATAACAGAACTCGCCCGCACATTTCAGCACTGGCAGAGGATCCAATGGGCCGTTTATGGATTGCTTCGACGGAAGAACAAAGCAATGGCAGCAAGCAAAACCAACTATTCGTGTTGGATCCCTGTGATTCTGTAGCGCGTCAGATTCAGGGCGTAAGCAGGAAGCTTGGATTTGGGGTAGTCAGCAGCATATTGTTTTGGGGGAAGCAGGATGTATTAATTGGGAGCTTTAATCGGGGGTTGTTTCGGGCGCGATGGAATCTGAATGGTCTGCAAAGTGAATTGCTGCCGGTAAGTGGGATGAAAACGGTTCTGCGCAGACCTGAAGATTTGAGTATTCATGGCCTGGGACAGTATGATCAAGACCGGATCTGGGTGCAGGCCAATTCTGACGTGCTTTTGTATGGCGTTGAAGATCATCAATGGCAAAAACTCCCAATGCAAAACCTACCCGCTGTTCCGGATCAGGCAGATTTAGTCTCCATTCATTCTCCGTTTCAAAAACCCCGTTACATCCATTGGGCCAATATACCAGGTGTTTTTCTCCCGCAGGATCAAACAATTTCTGAAATACGGCGGCAACAACTGGTGAAGCTGCCGTTTGTGGTGAATCAGATGTTGGAGGATCAAACCGGGAATCTCTGGATCGGAACAGACTTTCAGGGTTTGGTGTTTTTACCGCATCAGGCTGACAATTTCCAGGTTATCCGATATGACGAATCCGGTTCGCGGGCTCAGAATAAATTCTTCGGCATGGCCGAAGATACAGTGGGCAAGGTTTGGATTAGCAGTGCCGATGGCCTTCATGTGCTACAAGCTGATGGCCAGAGACTGAAACGGATTGACCTTGATGATGAAGGAGAACAGCGCCTCAATCAGGAAAAGATATTCAATCTGCATTTTTCAGCCCAGGAGCCAGAACAGCTATGGCTTGGCTATTTTCAAACGCAGATCAGCCGTTTACACACCCACACCTTGCACAACCATCCATACCGTTTCCATCCCAAAGACACTACTTCATTTACCGGGTGGTCCATTCGCGCCTTGCTGGAAGATCGGGGGGGAAACCTCTGGATTGGGTATACGACCGGGCTGAGTTACTTTGACCGGGAAGACGGTGTGTTTCATGAGTTACACGAGCAGCCGGAAGGAAAAGGGATTCCTGGTTCACAAGCGGTTTGGTGTCTGCTGGAATCCCAAAACGGTGATATTTGGATCGGGACCAATCACTCTGGCCTCTATCGCTATCGTCCCACCGATCAAAGCTGGACGTCTTTTCACATGGATGATCAAGATCCCCGGTCCCTGCCCGACAACAGCATCCGCTCGCTGGCTGAGGACAAAGAGGGAAATTTATGGGTTGGGACGCAGAATGGAGGCCTGGTCTATTTTGAACAAAAGCACAATGCCTTTCATCAGGTAACAGTCAATCAGGAGATGCCAGGCAGCGGGATTCTCGGTATTTTGCTCCGGCATGACCGTGAATTGTGGTTCAGTACCAATAAGGGCCTATACCGCCTCCGTCTGGATGGAAACTTTCCCGCTGAAATGACAGGACGACTGCGACAATTTTTGGTGGAAGATGGCTTGTCCGCGAGTGAATTCAACATCAATTCATTTTTGAAAACCAGAGATGGCCATTTCCTGTTTGGCAGTGAAAATGGCCTGACGCGTTTTCATCCTGCCCAGATCGAAGAAGCAGCCACCATGGGACCTCCGGCAATTGCTTCCATTCTGCTTGATGGTGAGGCGGTTGGGCCTGGTCTGGTCTCTCTATCCGAGGAAGAAGCGAATCTACAGTTGGCTTTTCGGGTTCCTTTTTCTGTACAGACTTCTGATCTGGAATTTGCCTATCAAATGGAGGGATATGATCAGGATTGGCGCCCGACTGATCAATGGGAGGCCGTTTACCAACATCTTCCTGTGGGCCACTATCAGTTCCGTCTGCGAAGCAGGCTGGCTGATGGTCCCTGGATAGAGATGGCGCACGCTAAAGCGATTGTGGTACAAAGAAACTGGGGCTTTGCGATGAATTGGATGATTGGGTTGGGTTTTCTTTTCCTTCTGGCGGGTATGTGGAGGAAATGGAAAAATAAACAGGCAGAGATTGTGCAATCGGTGCCGGAACCGGCAATGTCCAAGGTGCCATCTCCCGTTCATCCCAAGCTTTCTCCCTTTGTCCTGAAAATGCACCATGTCATTGAGGCCCGTTTGTCAGATGATCAGTTTTCAGTGCAGGAACTGGCGCAGGCAATGGGCGTCAGCAGAACACAATTGTATCGAAAAACCAGTGAGCTGATTGACTCTTCTGTTCATAAACTCATCCAACAAAAACGTCTGGAAAAAGGGCGTCGCCTGCTGATTGAGCAAAATATGCAGGTGGCTGAAGTCGCCTATGCAGTAGGCTTTAAATCAGCGGCACACTTCAGCCGGGCTTTTAAAAGTACTTTCGATGTTTCTCCTTCTGAATTTTTGACACTTTCCACTCACTCATCCTGAAAATGTGGGCTAAATGTGTGTTTGAAGTGGTTTTGGGACGGAGAGATAAGCTTTTGGAACGCTGATATACGGTCTGATTGAGACCAGTAAATCATATTTGTTTCAGGCGAAAGGCCGGACCCGGGACCGCGCTTTGCTGCCTTCCATTTCACAAACGTGTCGTATGCCTCTCGTCGATCTGCATCTGCAAAAGATGGACAGACCGGCAACCGTTCCGCTCGTTTTGAATTTCACCTTTAATCCTAAGAATGAGACTATGCTATTTGTGAATATTCGTTCCCTCTTTCTTTGGGGACTTGCCTGCTGTGTCACTTGCCTGTTGTCTGCACAAAGTATCACGGATATCAGCAATCAATACAACTTCAATCAGCTTGCTGATGCTGGTGGCTGGGTAACGGGTATGGATATCCATCCCAGTGGAGACCCGATTCTGGCCCGGGCCGACGTGGGCGATGCCTATCGCTGGAATCCGGCCACCCAACGCTGGATCAGTCTTGTCAATACGGCTACGATGTCTGCATCTGACTATGGGACCACTGATGTCAATGAATATGATTATCGCGGGGTCGCCTCTATCGTCTCGGCACCCGGAAATGCCAACCGCTTGTACATGGCGTTGAATGGAAGACTGTTTTTCTCCAATAACAAAGGAGACAGTTGGACCAAAGCGAGCAATGTCAGTGTGGGAGATGTCTACATGGAGGAAAATGCCCGGGATGGTAGAGAGTGGGGTGAACGCCTGGCAGTAGATCCGCAGAATCCCAATGTGGTCTATTATGGTTCCAACCAGGATGGCTTGCTGCGTTCCACCAATGGTGGACAGAATTGGACTGTTCCTACGACTTCGGTTCCAGTAGGTCTGGCCGCCAAGCGTGGTGGCAATACCTCTTATCCTGGGGTGATTCCACTGGTTGACGGGACTTCTTCATTGACCTCTGGACGTTCATCAAGAGTCTTTGCCCTCGTTTTTGGGGAAGGGATCTATATTTCCAATAATGGTGGGAACAGCTTTTCCAAGAGTCTGGATGGAACCACCTTCAATGACATTGAAATCTCTTCCAATGGGGATGTTTTTGTAACCGCCGGCAATGTACAGTTGCTCAGTGGTGCAGCCGTTCGGAATGGAAAAAAAGTGTACCGGTATCGCAATGGCAGCTGGACGCAGTTGAATCCAGGGAACAAAGATTGGTGGGATGTGGCTGTCAACAACAATGAAGTTTGGGTGGTAGACCGTGGCGTTTCCAAGGTCTGGTACTCAGACAATAGCGGCAGCAATTGGCAACAGTTTAATTTCTCTCTCAACGCCAATGATGTGCCTTACCTTGGCAATAAGGTACAGAGCGACTTTGTCTCAATGGGCGAATTGGTGTACAATCAGGCCACTGGTAAGCTGTGGGCTTCCCTTGGTGATCGCGTAACTGAGTTTCGCAACGCCCGAATCAACAATATGATTGGTGATTCCCGCTCACGCGGCATTGGGGAATTGGTCAGCTATGACCTGGAAGTGATGCAGAATGGCAACATTCTTACTGCGGCAGCAGATAAGGGCATCATTGTATCAGACATTGACGGGCCCGGCAGCAGTACCTTTCCCAGTAGCTTTCTGGCGGCCTGGGACATCGCCCGCTCAGAAGGGAATCCTAGTTTTGCGACCGTGGTGCTGAGCCCCCAGCCATGGAATCCACAAGGCAATTACTATATTGGTTATACCAACAATAACGGCAACTCTTTTTCTCAATTTCCCACCATCCCCGACCCAGCCTCCGCCAATAATTTCAATCCTGGTCGTCTGGCCGTTTCTTCTGGTAATACCCAAAACATTGTATGGCTTCCTTTGGAAGGCAGTGGTCAGATTTATTACACCAATAATCGCGGCAATTCCTGGTCTCAATCCAACTACAGCAGTGGCTTCCCCAATGGAAAGCCTGCCCGTCAGTTTAGCCATTCCCGCTGGCTGATTGCTGACCCGGTAAGCAGTGGAACCTTTTACCTGTGTACAGGGACCGGTGGCGATCAGAACATGAAGATTTTCCGCTCAACCAATGGTGGTGCAAATTGGAGCCAGGTTGGATCAACCAACCTTCCCTGGGGCTTTCATGCGAAATTCAAGGCGGTTCCTACCCGTGCTGGTCATTTGTTTTACACCTCCGGACTGGCAGAACTGGGCACTGCTCAGCTGCGTCGTTCCACCAATGGTGGCGCAAACTGGTCAGTGGTACAGGGCACATCAGAAGTGGTGTCAATAGCAATTGGGAAAGCTCAGACTCCTGGCGGGTATCCAACCATTTTTATCCAGGGAAAAGTCAATGGTCAGGTAGGACTGTATTCTTCATATGATCAGGGACAAAGTTGGAACAAAATTGCCAGCCATCCCTTACGTATCTGGGATGATGTGCCGCAAATGGTCGGAGACATGGAGCGTTTTGGCAATGTATATGGCGTATTTGGTAGTCATAGTCCCTGGGCTGCGCAGTACAGTGGCAGTACCCCGCCCCCGACTACCTATACACTCAATGTAAGTGCGAGCAACGGCAGCGTAAGCAAAAGCCCCAACCAAAGCAGTTATCCTGCCGGTAGCGCAGTGACGCTGACCGCTACCCCCGCGACTGGTTATCAGTTCAGTGGCTGGAGTGGGAATGCCAGTGGAAGTAACAATCCGCTGACGGTCACCATGAATAGCAATCAGAACATCACGGCCAACTTCAGCCAGCAAGGTGGTGGCGGCAATTGCGGACAAAATTTGTCAGGGACCCTGAAAGTCGAGCATTGTGAGCCACAAAACGGAGCTGTCATTCCACAGGGATCTCCGATTGTCATTACGCCCGATTTCTCGGCTGATATCGTGAAGGTTACTGCCTGGTATGACGGATGGAATTTCATCGGAAATGCGCAAAGTGCACCTTTTGAAATCACCTGGAATGGTGCCGCTGCGGGCCAGCATACTTTGCGGATCAGAGGCGAGAATGCCTCTGGGACCAAAACTGCGAAGCGAGACATCACCATCACGGTTGGTGGCAGTGGACCACAGACCTACACGCTAAATGCTTCTGGTAGCAATGGTAGCGTTGGCAAAAGCCCCAACCAAAGCACTTATACCGCTGGTAGTTCGGTTACGTTGACTGCTAACCCCAATGCCGGCTATGAATTCAGCAATTGGAGCGGAGATGCCAGCGGCAACAGCAATCCGCTGACCATTACGATGAACAGCAATAAAAACATCACGGCCAATTTTAGCCTGATTCCGCCGACAACTTATACCCTGAACATCAATGCGAGCAATGGCAGTGTGAGCAAAAGCCCCAATCAGTCCAATTATCCGGCTGGATCGCAGGTGACACTCACGGCCAGCCCCAATGCCGGTTATGTTTTCAGTGGCTGGAGTGGAAATGCCAGTGGGAACAACAATCCCCTGACCATCACCATGAACAGCAACAAAAGCATCACTGCGAATTTTGCCCAACAAAGTGCCAATTGTGGAGGAAATCTCTCAGGTACACTGAAGGTCGAACATTGCTCACCACAAGATGGTGATGTGATCCCGCAGGGTAGTCCGATTGTGATAAAGCCGGACCATTCTTCTGATATCGTGAAAATGTCTGCCTGGTATGATGGCTGGAATTTCATCGCCAACGATCTGAGTGCACCCTTTGAAATCACCTGGAATGGTGCCAGTGTGGGGCAGCACACTTTGCGGATTCGGGGTGAAAATGCCGCCGGGACCAGAACGGCTCGTAAAGACATCACCATTACCGTTTCTTCGAGTTCTCGCATCGCAGTTGTGGCGATGGAAGAAGTATATCTGTATCCCAATCCGCTGACCGGAAAATTTTTGTCTGTGAGAGGGCCTGCTTCGCGCTATGAGGTTGAGATTTATAATCTGCAGGGACAACGTCTTTTCCGCGGGGAAATAGAGCCTAATAAAAGGCTATCCGTTGCAGGACTTGGTCTGACTCGTGGCACCTATCTGGTGCGTTTACGGCATGATTCTCACCAGAGCAGCCACCAGCTGATTGTCCCATAGTAGTCGTTTTATCAATCGTTTTATCATGGCAGGAAGGCATCTCGCTTTCCTGCCTTTTTTTGTCCAACGCTTTTGCTTTTTGCACGTAAGATGAGACATCCCATTTGACCCCTGCTTATGTACGTCCTCAATATCCATAAACGGTCCATCCCAGCTTCCGCAGAAGCGGTAGGGCAGTTATTGTCGACGCTGGCAACGGCAGAGGATCAGATGCTGGCGACCGATAAATGGCCGCGCATGCGACTTGATCAGGGCCTGCAACCAGGTTCCAAAGGCGGGCATGGTCCAATTCGTTACGTGGTAGAAGAATATATGCCGGGGAGGAAGATTGTCTTTTCTTTCCGCCGCCCCAGGGGATTTGACGGAAGACACTGGTTTGAGATCCTGCCAAAAGGAGAAAGGCAGTGTGAAATCAGGCACACCATTGATATGTGTACCGATAGCCTGGGCGGGCTACAATGGATTCTGGCCATTCGTTGGTTACATGATGCATACATTGAAGATGCGTTTGACCGGGTAGAAAAGCATTTTTTACCTGAAAAAAACTTTATCCCCCGCTGGTCAGCCTGGGTAAAAGGCCTGCGCTGGCTGATGACGCCCCGTAGAAAAACACAGCTCCGGCGTGTTTAAGCTTTGAGAAGGCGTTTCCTCAATTTTTTGATCCAATACCTCCCCCCGCCTGTCAACACACGGGCTGATACCCTTTGCATATCGCGCTGGTAGCCACTATTTTCTGGTGCAATCTGACAATCCTATGCGTACTTTTTGTCTAAGCC
>JBCBZF010001013.1:0-2649 GCA_039815525.1 Bacteroidota bacterium
ACAAACGACTTGATACCATGTTGCCACTGAAAAAGACATCGGTCTTGCCGTCATTGTTGAAGTCAGCGGTTGCGACTCCTGCCCCATTGTAGATGTAGGTGAAGGAGAGCACATTGAAGCTATCTGATTCCGTGATTTGGTTGTTAAAATCGATGCCGGTTTGGGAAGCGGGAAGGGAAGAAAATCTTTTTGCTGAATCGGTGCAGCCCCACATACCCAGGCAGACGAGCGCAGCCAGCGCCCATGCAAAATATCTCATTCGTAGTAGATGTTGTCTTAATATTACTTTTGAATAAGTCTCATTGCTGATTCTTTCATTATCAATCTAATCCCCTCTTTCCTGTTCTTTTCCTTAGATGAAAAGAACCAAAAATCAAGTTGTCTTAGTCTTTCTATCCGAATGTACGCATTTGTCTGGCAAAATTGTCCTGCTTCAATCGCTAATTCATGCTGTGCGGCAGGGCAGACCAGTTGATGCGCTGTTTGTTTGGCGCGACCATCAGGCCTACACCTTGTTCTATCCGGTAGTGACGGTTGAGCGGAACCCCCTCAAAGAGATCGTCATGCTTGGCTTCGTCGGGCCATTCGACTGAGATTTGCAGGATGCGCTTTGCTTTTCCCAGGCCGATTTCCAGTTGTGGACTGGACGCACCAAAACTCCCACCGGTATTGACCGTCCGATGGATGGTCCGGATGTCTCCATTTTCGGCTTCTACCACGAGATGAATGCGGGTACCAAAAGCAGAGCGATTGGCTTGCTTGCCTTCAATGGCCAATACAATCCACTGATGTTCGCTCCCAGGGTGTTCGAGGAGGTTGTTGGGATAAATGTCTCCTTCAAAAAAACCACCAATCACGGTATAAATGTCTTCGTCCCCATCATTGTCCAAATCGCCAAAAGCCACTGCATGTCCTTTCTGGATTTGTCCAAAACCACTCACTGTGGTAACGTCCTGAAAGCGTTCGCCCTGATGATTGCGATACACCCGATTGGGAATAACAGACATAAAATCCGGTGCACCCGTTCCCACATACATGTCCAGCCAGCCATCCTGGTCCAGATCACCAAAATTACAGCCCATGGGGAAAAGGGCATCTGTCAGGCCAAGATTTTCAGCAACATCTTCAAAGCGATTGTTGCCAAGGTTGCGATAGAGTCTCACGGGTACGGATTTATTGGGCAAGCCCAGATAATCAGCCGCCACATCTTCGCAGATTTTATTGTAGCGACGTGAATTGAAGCCAAATACCACCAGGTCTTCCCATCCATCCTGATCATAATCCCAAAACCAGGTGGGAAAGCTAAAAAACGGACCACTGACACCGGCACTATCGGCAATGTTGACAAATCCTTTTTCTTCCCCCTGATTGAGAAAGAGTCGATTTTTGCCACCCAAAACTGACACATACAAATCCGGATAGCGATCATTGTTGATGTCGCCAAAGCTGACACCTTTGACAAATTGCAGAGTCCTGAGGCCGTATTCTTTAGATTTTTCCTGAAAGGTTCCATCCCCCTGATTGATGTACAATTCACTGGGGTGTCGGCCATCGGGATTGGTTTCATTGCCTATGAATAAATCTAACCATCCGTCGAGGTTGACGTCGGCAAAGGCGGCGGTCTGAGATGGATAAAAAGAAAGCAGGCCGGACATTTCTGTTTGATCAGCAAAGGTTCCGTTGCCCATATTGATCAACAGAGAATTGGGTTGTCGCCCGGCATTGTTGAGCCATGCGCCTCGCAGGACAAATAAGTCGATGAGGCCATCATTGTTGACGTCTCCCTGAATGACATTCAGCCCACTGGTGATACCGCTTAAGCCTGCTGTTTCCGTCGCATCCCGAAAGCCTTTTTCTCCTTCATTGAGAAAAAGACTCACCTGGTCCCGAAGGCCAAAAGAAGTGGTAAAAATGTCCAGATCACCATCCCGGTCAAAGTCCGCAATGGCACAGCCGCCCGCAAGTTTGTTTTGTGCCACACCTAGTTCCATGGCCCGATCCGGAAAAGCAGGCAGACTGGTATCAGAGGCAAAGCTTTCTGGCGGAATCAGGAATGGCTCCGGCACACGTTCAGGATATTCACCCAAGGTCATATAGGCCAGATTGAGCAACCACCGACTTTGCAAATCCTGGGGAAAAGGTTTGAGCATCAATTGATAAGCCTCAATCGCTGCTTCAGAACCTTGCCTGATCTGATGTACCCCATCGCCTTCGATGGGCATGATGCAGGAAGCCGGATTATGATGGTCCAGGCAATTTTGTTGTTCGCCCTGGCGCAGATAGGCCAGGGCCAGCAGTTCAAAGCCATGATAATTGTTGAAGGTAACCGTATCACGATCGCCTCTTTTTTCCAGCCAATTTTCCAGTACCTCAATGGCTTCATCAGTCTCTCCTGCCCATAGAAGTTGCTCCGCCAGTTTCTCTTGCAGTTCAAAGGCTTTTTGCGAATCTGCATTGGCAATTTGCATCCGCAATTCGTCTGCTGCGAGCTGATTCAGATAAGGAAAATCGCCGGTGCTGGCATCATCAGCAATCCGGTCCAATTCATACGCCATTTTCCGGGTGCCGTAGTCCTGGCAAGCGGTAATGAGCAGACACATTCCGATCAAAAAAGAGAAGCGATACATACCGAAAAGTAAAAAAAAACCG
>JBCBZF010001188.1:0-2046 GCA_039815525.1 Bacteroidota bacterium
AGCGGGTGAAAAAGACGATACCATAATGTAATTTTTACCCCATGTGATATATTTCATTGATAAGAATATTTTTTTGTTGGTAAAAGTCTCGTTCCTTTGCCAGTGGGAATTAGGTATTTTAAACAGCACTTATGCGCAAACTTGCGCCCTTTGAAACGCTTCTGTTCGTCCGTATAGGTCTCCTACTTTGTTGTTGCCTCTTGGTTGCCAGGCAAATGCAGGCCCAACGCTTCAAGCGATATTATCGCTCTCTTGATCACACTCTTCCAGTGGAGTGGTCTCTGCATGAAATCATTTCAGATCCTGGTGGACAGGATGTAATCATGATTGGGGACATGAAAGGCCCACCACCTTTGAATGTGGCTTCTGCAATGGTCATGCGCAGCAACAGCAATGGAGAAATCAACTTTACGCAGGCAATTCGGACCAATTTCAATACACTTTTCAACGGCATTCGGGGCAGTACGGTCGCAGTTGATCCTCTGGGAAATTATTATCTGGGGGGAAACAGTATTCAAAACCGCTTCGGCAATGGCTCTGGTAGTGAACGGACCATCACCTCCATGGCACCGGATGGTCAACTCAATTGGGGTCGCTTACAAGCCAACCATAATTTTGAATCCATTGTATTTGATCCCCAAAGTGGATCACTGTTCGCACTTTCCGGTCAGATTGGCAACACCAATCCTCTGACGGATATGATGATCAATCAGATTGACCAATCGGGCAACTTCCTCGCTGGTACCACCCTGCTCACCTCTGGCAGAGATCAGGCAGTGAAGATGATATTGGTCAATCGGAAACTGCTGATTTGTGGGACCCATGATCTGGATGATCAGCCTCGAATTATCGTGGCAATGTATGACATGAACCTGCAACGGGAATGGTCTTATGTGTACGAAAACCAGGACTTTGATTTCAATGTAGCGGACCTGGATTGGGACGGCGCTTCTGCCATTGGTGTCAGTGGAACCGTAAGCAATGCGCTGGGTGAGAAGGAGGCTTTTCTGTTGGGACTTTCAGACAACGGCAGTCCATTGTTTTTCTACACCTATGACATGGCCGGCCGCTTTTCGCTTGATGGCAAGAGCCTGAGTAGTTTTCAGGCAAATCTCTCCCGCTACAAAAGAGGCTTTTTACTGGCTGGTTCTTATACCCCAGATCACCCAAACCAGATTAGATCCTTCTTGATCTGTACCGATCCCAATGGTCAGATCAATTGGGCCAATGACTACAGCAATTTTTCCCCCTGGACCGATTTTACGTACGAAGAAAGCATTGAAGACCTGGTGTATCTACCCGGAGCAGAACAATTTGTAGCCGTCGGCAACTTCACCCGCTATTTACGAAGTATACCAGAGCGGAAATGGGTGTTTCAATTGCGGGCTGGTCTGGAAAATGGCTGGGTCGATCATGATGGAGATGGCTGTGCCAGAGAAATACAAGTCCAGTTGAGTAGGCATCAGATTTCGCAACAAAAGCTTGGAGCCGACCGAATGAACACCGGCTCGAATGGCTTTGGGTACCAAACCGAAACGCCATCTCTGCGTGGGACCTATTGCATCTTTAGCCCCAATAAAGTCGGACCTATTACGGATTTGGAGGAAGAATATGCACCAATTCCGCCAAAAATTCCCAGATTGGCTCAACTCTTTTCGCTGGATGGTCGTAGGCTACATAAGCAGCTTTTGACCGCAGATAAGGAAAGACCTGATTGGGGAATACTGCCTACAGGAATCTATCTTGAATGGATTGAAGGACAAACTCCCAAAAAGATTATCATCAATAGCCAATAAGGTGATTTTCAGCCATTTCAATTGGCATTTGTGACGAAAGCTATTATCTTTGGCATGATCAGCAAACGTTCTGATGCGCACCAAACAAACCTCAATGAAAGACAGCTTTGCTCCCATCCTACGCCTGCTCACCAACAAATATGTGGTGGTATTGGCTGTAGCCGGGATCTGGATGCTTTTCTTTGATCGGTACAACCTCCGTTCACAACATCAAGTCTCTGAATGGATCGGAACGCTCAAAGCGGATGAG
>JBCBZF010000750.1:0-3737 GCA_039815525.1 Bacteroidota bacterium
CTGCATCGGTACTTTGTATACCATATCTTCTGACTCCCCCATTTGCCCTTCTCGAAAAAATGGCTATTTTTTTCCTCTGAAGAGATACAAAGGACTGCATGGCGGAAACGGCTGATCATATTTTATGGGCGAATTTTTTGTCTGGCGACAAGGATGCTTTTGGTCAGTTGTATCTCACATATCACCCTCTCCTCTTGCACTATGGCATTCGTTTGTCCGGTAAGCGGGACCAGGCTGAAGAACAACTTCAGGTTCTGTTCATGGAACTTTATGAAAAGCGCCAACAGCTCCCCAAAGTGAAAAAGGTTCGGGCTTATCTCTTTGTCGCTTATCGCCGGAAAGTGCTCAATTCGCTGCTCCCCTCTTTTACCAGCCAGCCCGATCCAGACGCGAATATCACCTTTGCAGAGGACGACATCGCATCCAGCCCGGAACCAAAGCTTCCCCGAAAAGCACTGCACGATTTGCTTAATGCCCTCCCCAAGCGACAGCGTGAGATCATTTACCTCCGCTACTTCAATGGCCTGGACAATCAGGAAATCGCCGAAGTACTTGATTTAAGCCCGCAAAGTGTGCGCAATATGCTCTTCCGAGCCTTTCAAAGACTTCGGAAAAGTGCAGAAGAGAAAAAGATTAGCTTTTTCTTTAGTTGGTTCTTAAGCCTGTAAATCAAGACTTTAGCCGATTCCTCAGAATTATTTTCAGCTTTTTTTCACCAAAAAGGGTACACCCAGGCTTCTCATCCCTCTGTATAATCAAAAGCCCGTTTCATGAACCAACAGCAACTGGAACAGATTGATATCTGGATGGCTGATCAAAGCTTCCGCGCCTGGAGTCTCCGTGAAGGAGGGGAAGCGGCGGCGGATTGGGAAAAGTGGCTGCTGGAAAATCCGGATCAACTGGCGCTGGCTGAAGTAGCGGCTCAAATGGTGCGGGGCATTCCGTTTAAAAAGATTGAGACGAATGACGAGGCTGCAGAACAATCACTGACAGCTTTATTTGAACGAATGCAGAAAGAGAAAGCAGATGTGATTCAATTTGAGCTAACAGAGCCACGCAACATCAATTGGAGCAGAATCAGCCTGGGGATTGCCGCATCAATCGCGCTTTTCATTGCGCTCTTTTTGGGATTCTATGGCGAACAGGAAGGTCAGGACCAGATTTATGCAACCACTTTTGGAGAGCAAAAAACTTTTGTCCTGCCTGATCAGTCAACCGTAACCCTGAATGCTAATTCCAGCCTGCGTTTTAACAAATCGAACAGCCGTTTGGTACATCTGAAAGGAGAAGCATTTTTTAAAGTAAAAAAGAATCAGGGTAAGCGTTTTCAAGTCATCACCGAAGATCTTGAAGTCGAAGTATTGGGCACTTCATTCAATGTCAATACGCACCGGGAAGCGACCCGGGTATTTCTGGAAGAAGGCAGTGTCAAACTGAAGCTGGACCAGGAAGCAGCCGATACGGTGAGGATGGTACCAGGGGATTTATTGAGTTATTCGGCGGAAAGAGACAGCATTTTGACAAATACAAAAGTCAATGCAGAAAGTATCACTGCCTGGCGCAATGGCTCCATCAAATTTGAAAATGTGCGTGTGGCGGAGATTCTTTTACGGATGGAAGAAATTTATGGACTGAAAATAGAACTGTCAGATTCTACCCAACAGATTCGCATTTTGAATCTGACCATCCCTTCTGATGATCAAGCTATTGCCGTGGCGACGCTGGAGGAAGTCATGGGCATGCAAACGAAATTTGTTAAAAAGGACTCAATGATCATGCAGTAAAAAAGCCGGAAAACCACTGGTACTGGTCTATCCGGCCTGCAATTATATTACTAATCGTAATCCAAAATTATGCAACTAGGACTACATGTCAAAACATGGATCGTGATATCCATGCTGGCAGCTACGAGCAGTGTTTTCACATTACACGCGAAAGAATTTTATCCAGATGAAGTTTCCATCATCCAAAAGCGGCCTTTGGTGGAAGTTTTGGAGGAACTGGGGGAAAAGTATGAAGTCTTTTTTTCCTTTGATGCCGACCTTCTCAAAGGCGTAGAAGTTCATTACGAATTTCGCAAGGAAGAAGTATTTGAAGATGCAGTTCATCGCCTTTTGGCTGAAACAGAGCTTTCCTACAAATACCTGGGGAAGAAATATTATGTCGTCTATAAAAACAATCGGTCTGGTTCGCGAAAAATGCGGCGTATGCAGCGTAAGATTAAACAGCTGCAAAAGCTGGAGGATAAAGGCGATATCGCTTTGTATCCGGCATCCGGTAACAAACAAGACCGCCTGCGGCAAATTGCCAAATCAGTGGAAAAACTGGTTCCATCCAGCATGCAGGTCCGTGGTACGGTTCGGGATGAGGCGGGGGAGCCTTTAATTGGGGCAACCGTTCTTGTCAAAGGCACCGTTAGCGGAGCAAATACCGATCAGGAAGGTGCTTTTTCAATTGAATGTGCCAAAGATGCCATTTTGGTTTTCTCTTATGTTGGCTACAGTACCCAAGAAGTACCAGTGAACGGGCAAGCAGTAATTGACGTGGTCCTGTTGGAAGGTCTCACCATGGATGGCGTTACGCTGGTTGGTACGCGGGGACGTCCCCGCACCCAGTTAGAAACGGTGGTGCCGGTCGATGTGATCAATGCCACGACATTGGAAGCTTCACCACAAGCCGAATTGGCACAGGTTTTACAGTATGCAGCACCCTCTTTTCATTCAACCAAACAAAACATCGGACATGGATCAGACCACATTGATCCGATGGCCCTGCGGGGTTTGGGTGCAGACCAGACGCTGGTTCTGATCAATGGTAAACGACGTCATACGACTTCTTTGATGAATGTCAACGGCACCGTGGCGCGGGGACAAGTGGGAACAGATTTGAATTCCATTCCCATGGCCGCAGTGGAGCGCATTGAGGTATTACGCGATGGTGCAGCCGCTCAATATGGTTCGGACGCCATCGCCGGGGTGATCAACATTGTTTTGAAAAAAAACATCAACAAAGGGGAAATCAACGTCCGCACCGGTTTTTTGGCAGCACCGCCGGAAGCACCAGCCTTTCTTCAAGACTTTAATCCCTATGCAGACAACAGCAATCTGGCTTCAACCCAGGGATTGGGCGGTGGAGAGAATCTGCAATTGAGCGCCAATTATGGGATTGGCATCGGTGAAAAAGGTGGCTTCCTCAATCTGACCCTCAATTATCTGAAGAAGAATCCATTCAACCGGATGGATGATTATACCATCGAGATGTTTTCTGATGAGCGACGGGATGATCCAGTCGCTGAGTTTGCGGTATTCAATCAAGGGAATCCAGACGCCATTGCTGCTTATAATGCACGATGGGGTGATCAGTTTGGTTTTGCCATCGTCAATCCGCTCAGTGATTTCGAAGGGCGTCGGGTGGCCAATATGGGCGGTTCTGGCACCACCAATGCCGGCATCATGTTCAACAGTGAACTACCGATCAATAAAGACGCGACCTTCTATGCCTTTGGGGGCTACAATTATCGTCTGGGCAGAGCGACTGGTTTTTATCGACGCCCCAACCAGATCGGTCGCCAATCTGGTCTCTGGCCCCTGGGTTTCTCCCCGCATCTTGATTCTGACATTCAGGACCTTTCAGCAGCAGTTGGGGTAAAGTCAAAATTCAAGGGTTGGAACGTAGACTTGAGCAATACCTTTGGTGCAAACTCTTTTGACTGGACAATTTTCAACTCTAATAATGCC
>JBCBZF010000994.1:0-2706 GCA_039815525.1 Bacteroidota bacterium
CTGGGACAGCATCCGGAGAAACAAAGTCTTTCTCAAAGCGCCCATTACCACGCCTCAGGGTGGTGGTTACAAAAGTCTCAATGTAACCTTGCGCAAAACCCTTGGCCTCTTTGCAAATGTACGCCCTTGCAAAAGTTATTATCCTTTTGTGGCGACCAAACATCCTGACATGGATGTGGTGATCATTCGGGAAAATGAAGAAGATCTTTATGCTGGTATCGAACATCAGCAGACCGACGAAGTGACGCAATGTCTAAAGTTGATCACGCGTCCGGGCTGTGAAAAAATTGTTCGGTACGCCTTTGAATATGCCCGTCTTTATAAACGGAAAAAGGTGAGCTGCTTTGTGAAGGACAATATCATGAAGCATACCGATGGGCTCTTCCACCGGGTGTTCAAAGAAATTGCACAAGAGTATCCGGACATCCAGTCCGATAGTTGGATCATTGACATCGCGGCGGCGCGTTTGGCAGATACGCCCGAAATGTTTGAGGTCGTGGTTACCTCGAATCTGTACGGCGATATCTTGTCTGATATAAGTGCCCAGATCTCTGGTTCGGTTGGGTTGGCAGGATCTTCAAATATTGGCAGCCAGGTCGCCATGTTTGAAGCCATTCATGGCTCTGCGCCCGACATTGCTGGAAAAAACATCGCCAATCCTACTGGTCTGCTCAAAGGCGCCATCATGATGCTCAATCACCTTGGTTTACAGGAGAAAGCCGAAATGATCAAAAACGCCTGGACCAGTGCCATTGAAGACGGCATCCATACCGCTGATATTTACCATCCGGATCAAAGCGCCCAAAAAGTCGGAACCGATGCATTTGCGGATGCCATCATTGAACGGTTGGGACAGACACCGAAACATCTCCCAGTAGTAGAATATCAGAAAGGATTCCAAATCCAGATTCCGGAATACCAGCGGAAAGCAACTCGAAAGAAAGCCCTGCGGGGGGTGGATGTATTTGTGGACTGGAAAGGCTCACAGCCAGATCAACTGGCCGATCAGCTCAAAAAACTCAACAATGAGCTGAAATTGAGCATGATCACCAATCGTGGCGTAAAGGTCTGGCCTCATGGCTTTGATGAAACTTTTTGTACCGATCACTGGCGCTGTCGTTATGAAGCTGACGAAACGGTCGATCCCAATCCTGCGGCCATCGTTGACATTCTTAACAAAGCAATTGATGTGGACATTGATGTGATCAAAACCGAAAATCTCTACACCTTTGACGGTGAGCGGGCCTACTCACTGGGTCAAGGTCAATAAAAGACAACATCAGATTGATGTGATATCAGCAGGGATGCCATTGGTGGCATTCCTGTTTTTTTGTTTTTTCTTCTGCATAATCTTAGCCAAAGAAAACGAGACCGATGAAAAGCTATACACAATTCTGGATAGGAAGCCTCCTGGTCGCATTGATCACAAGAAGTTTTGTTAATGAACCGATTGATATCCCACTACATAATGTCAATTTCACCAATCTGAGTGGGACAATCATTGGCTATGCACTCAGCGGACTGATGGCAATTTTCGGCTGGTGTTATTGGTTGATACGGACGAGAAGGCAGAGTCCAATCCTGCATAGCATTCATTTTCTCAGCAGCCTGGTCCCAGTCCTCTGCCTCCTGCTTTCTTTTTCGAATGGGGCCGACTTCTTCTCAGTCATTAATTGGTCAATTTTCCTTAGCAGCACGATTCTCCTGTTTGCATTGGGCCAATTGGTCTTTCTCAGCAATCTTCTGCTAGCCATGATTGGACGACAATGACACCCTCAAGCCCCCAAAAGCAATTGCTTGAGTGCTGGTCGTAAAAGGGATAGGTTAGATCAAAAATCAGACAAGAGGAATGCAAGTTGACTGTATTCCTCTTATCCATGAAGGTAAAATACGTTAAATCTTCAGGCCCTTGTCCTAGAGTTCAACTTTAATTTCAAATTTGAGGCCAAGTACTTTTCCAGAAACTGTCACCGTCTTTGCCCCATTCACATTGTCATAATGGGCGTCTGTGATTTCAACTTTTGAGGCTTTCTCTACCTGATCTGATGCTTTCTGATCAATGGTCAGACTTTGCACCTCTTTTCCATCGGCAGAAATCAACAACAGATTATCAGGATTGATTCCCTTCTTATCCAGATTGCCTTGAATGGTGTAAAATCCATCTTCCAGTTGGTTGGAGGTTTTGCTGGTAAGGTGTAAAAAGATCAGGGCCTGATTTTTAGAGAATTCCTCAGAATCAATCACGTATGGAGCGGCGACAGAAGAAACTTCCTGATGGCTAAAAATGACCACATTTTCATCAATCAGGGCCAAATCGCGGAACTTGGCTTCACAAAGGAAGGCGTAGGAAATCTGGTGACGAGCAGATGCAAGGTTTTGGGCCAGCGTGGCACTGGCAGTTTTTACGAAAGTTGACATAAGCTTGACTATTTGTTGGTTGAAAAAGAATTTGTGAAGTGATTGAGTTATTTTTTCACAGCATCAAGAATCAAGGAGGTATAATTCCGATATCCATCCAGGTTGCGCGGATCATAGCGAACAGAGCGCATGATGTAGCCTTCCTCACGGTCCCAGGACTCCTCAGACAGTAAAGCAACGGCGTAGTTGAGACTGCCAGTGGCTGACGTTGACGCTCGGTGCAGCCAGCCACCAGCAAAATTAACCGAGCCACAGGGTCACCCCTGCACTAATGCCTCTTTTTGCAAC
>JBCBZF010000587.1:0-4667 GCA_039815525.1 Bacteroidota bacterium
AATCTTTGTATTGGAAAAACAAAGACTACAAACATTCCAGCCCACCGTCCATGTTCAACACAACTTCTTCTTTCTGCCGTCCGATTATCAGACAGATCGATAGACCGTGCGAAAAAAAAATCATTTGAAGGCCAAAAATTGGGGGGAATGTGTAATTTGCACAGCATAACTGCCCCGGGAAACAATTGAAAAAAGATTAGAGAGAGCATGATCACGCTGAAAGCGAAGTCGCGGTCTTTGAATGACACCATCCACCTTCCCTCATCCAAAAGTGAGAGTAATCGAGCCCTGATTATGCAGGCGCTTAGCAACGGTGCCATTCAACTAAGCAATCTGTCTTCTGCCCGGGATACACAGACCATGATCCGGCTGCTGCAGTATGAAGGACACGTATTGGATGTGATAGACGCTGGGACAACCATGCGTTTTCTGACTGCATATTGTGCTGCGGTGGGGAGAGATCAGATTCTCACTGGTACGCCCCGGATGTGTCAGCGACCGATTGGGATCTTGGTTGAAGCTCTGCGTAGCATTGGTGCAGAGATTGAATATTGGAAGCAGGAAGGCTATCCGCCACTTCACGTTGTGAGTAAAGGACCAAGTCTGCAAGGAGGAGAATTGGAGATAGCTGGCAATGTCAGCAGCCAATTCATCACCGCGATTTTGATGATCGCCCCTTGTCTGCCCGGTGGCTTGCGCATGAATCTGAGTGGTGAGATCACCTCCATGCCTTATATCGAGATGACACGGAGCCTGATGGAGCGCTTTGGGGTCAAAACCAGTTGGGATGCACAAAGCATCGTGATTCCAGAAGGAACCTACAGTGGCGGGGAATACAGCATTGAATCAGACTGGTCTGCGGCAAGTTATTGGTACAGCATGGTTGCATTGGCTGATGAAGCGGAAGTTACGCTGGTTGGCCTGCGTAAAAAATCTATGCAGGGTGATCAGGGAATTGCCAATATTATGAAGCATTTTGGGGTGAAAACTGAATACAATGCCGAAGGCGCACTGTTGACCAAAACCACCCCCCGGAATCCACGTAAACCGATCGAAATTGATTTCACCGAAACACCTGATCTCGCCCAAACCGTGGCGGTGGTCAGTGCTGCAACCGGGATTCCCGTTCATATGACTGGTCTGCATACCTTGCGTGTCAAAGAAACTGACCGGATTGCTGCACTCGAAGCTGAACTGGCTAAGTTTGGGGTGGAGATGAAAGTAGAAGGAGATGACTGTACGGTTGACGGGCAGGCACAAGCTGCGGATAAAAGTATCCATACCTATGAGGATCATCGCATGGCCATGGCCTTTGCCCCAATGTCATTGCGACAGCCAGAATTGATGATCAAAGAGCACGATGTTGTCCAAAAATCATATCCTGAGTATTGGGCCCATCTCAGGCAGGTCGGAATCGAAATCACCGAGTGGTAATTTGCCAAATTTCTCATCATGAATGTATTGATTATCGGCGCAGGCAATATGGGTCTGACCTATGGGCATAGCTTTGTGCAGGCCAGTGTGGTCGATCAAAAAGACCTCCGTTTCCTGGATCACAATGATGCGCGTGCGGATGCCGTTTCAAAAGTCTCCGCTCACCCATTAGGTCTGGAACCAGGCCCGGATGTATCTGAGGTAGAACTGGTCATTTTGGCGGTCAAACCCCAGGATTTTCCGCGCCTGGCCAATGGCCTGAAACGCTTCATTCGCCATGATCAGATCGTACTGTCCATCATGGCGGGTATCACCATAGAGAGCATACAACAGGCACTGGGGATTGATCGGGTGATTCGCGCAATGCCAAACCTTCCTTCACAGGTAGGGCAGGGGATGACGGTTTTCACCACCTCTCAAAACGTCAGCAAGCTCGAGATATTTACAGTTCAAAACCTCCTCAATACAACCGGGAAAACCCTTTATACACCGGAAGAAAACCTAATCGACGCGGCGACTGCTATTTCTGGCAGTGGTCCGGCCTTTGTCTTTTATTTTATGCGTTCGATGATGGAAAAAGCCCGTGACATGGGCTTCTCTGACTCTGAGGCGCAGCTTTTAGTCCGTCAGACCTTTCTCGGTTCCATTAACCTTCTCAATCGTAACAGCCTGAATTGCGATGAATGGATCAGCAAAGTTTCTTCCCGCGGTGGGACCACTGAAGCTGGTTTGAGCGTCTTTGATGATCTCAGTCTGGAGGGGAAAATTGCTGAAGGTCTGGAGCGTGCCAGAACCCGCGCCCAGGAACTTTCTGAAGAAGCATCCAGTTGATTTTTCTGTATTTGGGATTAAACGATAAGTTGTAAGAATGTAGCTTCCATTTCCTTTGCAAGGAAGAAGAAGATTCTTTAGCTTAGGTTTAGATGTTGCTTGAAAGCTTTCGACTATATCTGACCCATGAGCGGCGGTATTCAACGCATACCATTGCTGCCTACCAACGGGATCTTACCCAGTTGGATGCCCACATCATGGATACCTGGGAGCGATCCATCTTCTCTGAGACAGATGTGCAGCTGATCAATCATAAGCATTTGCGGGCCTGGATGGCAGTTTTATTGGAGCAGGGCCTGGCCGCCCGGACAGTCGCCCGGAAATTATCAACCGCTAAAACCTATTTCCGCTTTTTGGAAAAACAAGGCTTGCTGCCCAATAATCCGGCGACACGCGTCAAGCTGCCCAAGGTCGAAAAAAAGCTGCCTGTTTTCCTCAAGGAAAATGAAGTCAGTTATTTATTGGACAAAATTCCTTTTCCGGACACTTTCAATGGGAGTCGGGACCGATGCATGTTGGAAATGCTCTATGCCTGTGGCTTGCGCCGCTCAGAGTTGATCAACTTACGAACGCTTGATGTGGATATACAAAGTCAAAGTATCCGCGTAATTGGCAAGGGAAACAAGGAACGCCTGGTACCATTTGGACGTATACTGAACAAAGCCATTGCCCAATATCGGGCCGCGGCTGAGAATGCGGGCCTGCGGTTGGAAGATCATTTTTTTGTCCGTGAAAATGGCGAAAAATTGTATCCCAAACTGGTCTATCGAATCGTCAAAAAATATCTGATGATGAGCAGCGGAAATGCAACCAACAGTCCGCACGTATTGCGGCATACTTTTGCCACCCATATGTTGGATCATGGTGCTGACCTGAATGCGATTAAAGAATTGTTGGGGCATAGTAGCCTGGCTTCCACCCAGGTCTACACCCACAATACCATCAGTAAACTCAAAGCGATTCACAAACAGGCACACCCTAAATCTGAAAAACCTTAAAGATCATTCATATGACGCTCACAATTCAATCAATTCACTTTACTGCTTCTGATCGCCTGAAAAACTATGTCCAGCGGAAAACCGATAAATTGGATCAGTTCTTCGACCGTATCGTTGATGCAAAAGTGAATCTGAAACTGCACAACGATGGGAAGGGAGCCAACAAAGTGGTCGAAGTGAAGCTCGCCGTTCCCGGTGACATCCTCATTGCCAGTGAAAAAGGCAGCACCTTCGAGGAGGCTACAGACCTTGTAACCGACAAAATCAAGAAACAATTAAGACGATACAAAGAGCGTATCAGGTCGAGGGCCTGACAGACAGGTCATAACAGAAAGCCCCGGTACGCATCATGCATACCGGGGCTTTTTTTATGCTGAAACGTTTATGAAAAATACCGAAAATCATGTCCATGACTGATCTTCTGCAGGCTTTCATAAATCAGTTTGATCACGCTTTCCACATCATTGCGGTGGGCCATCTCAACTGTGGTATGCATGTAGCGGAGTGGCAGGGAAATCAATGCGGAAGGGACGCCCATATTGGAATAGGCAAATGCATCCGTATCGGTTCCGGTGGAACGAGAAGCTGCTTCGCGCTGGAAAGGTATCTCCTTTTCCTTGGCCGTTTCCTGAATCAATCGTAGCAGATTGTTGTGTACGGCTGGTCCAACCGTCATCGATGGGCCATCGCCGCTTTTGCATTCGCCATGCTCAATCTTATCGATCATCGGGGTGAAGGTATCATGGGTAACATCGGTTACGATTGCCACATCGGGTTGGATACGCTCTGCGACCATCTGGGCACCGCGCAAGCCAATCTCTTCCTGCACTGCATTGACCACATATAAGCCAAAGGGAAGCTTAATGCCGTTTTCCTTCAACAAACGCGCTACCTCTGCAATCATGAAACCACCCATCCGATTGTCCAGGGCGCGTCCGACAAAATACCGTCCGTCATTGAGCGTCATCAACTCATCCTCAAAAGTAACCACGCATCCTACGTGAATGCCCATGGCCAGGACTTCCTTTTTATCTTTAGCACCACAATCGAGAAAAATATTTTTCATGGTGGGGGCCTGCTCTTTATTGCCACGACGGGTATGAATCGCCGGCCAGCCAAACACCGCTTTGACAATGCCTTGATCGGTATGAATATTGACCCGCTTGGAAGGTGCGATCTGATGATCCGATCCGCCATTCCGCGCTACGTAAATGAAGCCTTCTTCCGTGATGTAATTGACAAACCATGAAATCTCATCTGCGTGGGCCTCAATCACAACCTTATACTCAGATTCAGGATTGACGACTCCGTAGACAGATCCATATGCATCGACGTGATATTCATCAATGTATGGCTTAACGTAATCCAACCAGATATTTTGGCCCGGTGCCTCAAAGCCGGTGG
>JBCBZF010000130.1:0-9485 GCA_039815525.1 Bacteroidota bacterium
ATTTGGATCAGGATGATGAATGTCCTTACGCGCATCTTTTCGCCAAAGGATTTTCCCAAAGTAGTGTTCTCCTTCACGGAAGATTTCGATTTTCCCTTCCTTGGTCTCGGTCCAGTATGTTCCAATAATTTCATCGCCTGGCTGCCAGGTTTGCCATTCGGCCTCCCCATGAGCGGAAAGGAACAGGCCGATCATTATCATTGTCAATTGGTACATCATCATTTCAGCGTGTTAATTCGGCGATTCCTTCTTCAAAAGAGATCACATGATGATAGCCCAACTCCCGGCGGGCTTTTTCATCCGAAACAGAAAATTCTGTTCCCATCAGGCGAATCATGATTGGGGCTACTGGCGGACGAGATGTGAGCCCAAGGAGTTTCCACAAGCCGCCGAAAAGGTGTGCGACTACTACAGCTAATCTTCGGGGAAGTGTTTTATCTCCTGGTTCCAATCCATACGCACGCATAATCCCTTGAAAGGTGGTCTTCATTGGCCTGCGGTCCCCGTCGGTCACAAAGTAGGCTTCCCCGCCTTTATTAGCATTGATTGCAGCCAGAACCGCAGCGGCAAGATTGCGGACATGTATAGTCGACAAAATTTGGTTTCCCCCACCAATCCATCGCCAGCCACCTTTCCGCACCATCGCAAACATCTCTTCATAATGGTGATTATTGGGTCCCCAAATGGCTGGCGGTCTGAGGGAAATGGTTTTGAATCGCTCACTATGCGCAGCCAGAACGGCCTGTTCAGCGATCGCCTTGGTTTTGGGATACAATGCTTTTGGCAAAGCATCCGCCGCTTCCGCTTCAGTTTGATTGACAACCGGTGAACCTGGCACCACCGGCGCGGCACTGATGTAGATAAACTTTCCAATCCCAGCGTGCTCTGCCTTCGCGAGAAGATCTTTCGTGGCATCTACATTGATGGCGTAAAAGGGCTTAGGGTCATAGGTAAAATCCATATGCGCGGCCGAATGGACCACCACTTCACATTGGGCAAGCGCATGTTCAGTATTTTTGGAAAGGGCGGTCAGATCGTCCATGACCGGAATGGCTCTGGCTTTTTTGACTTTTTCGGCTGAGGCGGCACTTCGGACCAAGGCAAAAACCTGATGCCCTTGATCAATCAATTCGGGAATCACGTTCTGACCAACGAAACCAGAACCACCAGTGAGGAAAATGTTCATTGCTTTGTTTTTCCTCAAAATTGCGGTCCAGGGGAGGCAGTCTGTTATCCGAAAAAGTCAAACTTTTGCCCCAAGAAGACGGATTATCTCAATTGGGAAGGCAGACTACCAAAATGCTTTTTATATGCCTGCGTAAATTTGGAAGGATGGGAGTATCCCAGGCTGTAGCTTACGTCAGTCGCTGTTCGACCTTTTTCCAGCAATTCCGTCCGGGCATATTCCATCCTGATTTTCTGATGATATTTACGAGGTGGAAGGCCAAACAATTGCCGGAAGCTTTGCTTGAATTTTGTTAATCCCATCCCTGCCGTTTGGGCCAGCATCTCGACAGAAGGAAATGCAGCTAATAAAGGATCCCGAATCAATGCGGCGGCCATGAATAAAGCCTTGATATCCTGCGGATGAATCTTTTCGGAGATGGGTTCTCTTTCCCCAGTGAGGATTTTTTCTACCATCAGTCCACAAAATGACAGAACTGCTGCATGCTTCTGGAAAACATTATCTGCCACCAATGCCTTTCGTAATGCAGCTTCTGAAGCCGGATCAAGATCTTCATACAGAATCTGACTTTTCCCAAGAATGATTGTCGCAGCCGCTTCGTATTGTTCCAATAAATGTATTGGCATCCGAAGTAAAACGATTTCGCAAGCCTCATTGGTCGGACTTCCCCCAATCACTTCAGTATCCGGGCTATAAAAAAGGACACCGGATGAGAGCAATCTCTGGAATTGAAGCTCCTGTCCATTGACTGTCTTGACCAGTTTTGATTGAGATAAATTGATGTTGAGGAGCAACCATTTGCTCTCTGGCGGATTGATGGAATGCACCACCAGTGCTTGTCCGAGCGTAAAGGAGAAATGATACAGCTCGATTTGATCAGCAAATTGAAAGCTGCTGATTTCGCCCTTCACCTGACCAGAATTCAAGAAAATCCGATTATCCGTGATCTCAAGCCCCAGTTGTGTCGCAAACTGCTCCAGAATGTCTTTCTGCACATCGATCTGGAAATCCATTGTTTTTGGTCCGAATGGGAAAACGTATCTTGGGAAAGGTTACAATTTGCATTTCCCGTGATACCAATTTGCAAACCCTTTCATTGAACCACAATGCGCATTTTCATTTTTCTCGTTCTTAACTGTATCATCATGTCTTCCCCTGCCCAGTTGCCACCATTCATAGAACCCATTGACGGAGAGATCGCAGAAGTAGCAGGAAATTTATCAGAGGGGAACTTCATGGATGATCTTTCCTGGGCGTGGAACAGCTCCGTTGCCTGTTTTCCCGAGACGCAAAAAGATAAGTTTACCGGACATCACGTTTTATATTCCACGGAATTGCCACGCTATTCTGAAATGGAAGTAACTGTTATTCCGGATGATCCCAGGGCAAATTTCAGCATTTATGCTTATCAGATCGGTGCCACCAACGAAAGCGCGATTGTGCCTTATCTGCCACGCTGTGTGCGCTGTGAAGTGGATCATGAATGGGACGGACCACGCAGGGGCTATACCCAGGATCATACCCGGACCGCGACACATCTGGTCGCCACCCGCAATCCCTACCGGGTCATCATCGGCGTGGTGGGGGCAAATGGATTAGCTGAAGGCAGCTATCGTTTGCAGGTCAAGCTCCACATTCGCTGATCATTTGATGGAAAAATAAGCTTCGTAGGGAAATGTCATCTGTGCGTCTGGTGGAAGGGCGATGTCCCGAAGACTGTTTTGAAAGACGTCCAGGCCGATTTCAGTGTCTGAAAAGCCGCGCTTCAGCAGGGCTTCAAAGTGTCCCTGGCTGATCGCCAGCCCCTCGAAAGCAGCCCGGTCAGCCGGATACGCCTGATGAAATTGCGCTTTACGACAATAATAAAAATGGCCACTGTTTTTGAGATTTTCCAGATGATGTTGTCGGGGGAAACGATGGGCAATGCTTTCACTTAGTCCATCAATCAGTCGGTTGATGTTGTCAAATAATGCCTGATACGCAGCTTCCCAAACCGGATGGACCATTGGCGGCCAGAGAGCATCATACACACAAAAGACGCCACCAGGTTTGAGAACCCGCGATACCTCTGCAATGGTTCCTTTCGGTTCCATCCAATGAAAAGATTGCGAACATAAGACCACATCCAGACTCTCGCTTTCGAAAGGTAGCTTATGTCCAAATGCTTTGACAAAGCTCAGGTCAGGCGCTTTTTCCCGCGCAAATTCCAGCATAAAATCACTGGGATCTACCCCAATGGCTTCATCAGCTAATTCTGCCCACATCAGGGTTGCCGTCGCGGTTCCACAACCCAGATCGATCATTTTACCCGCTTTTTCCTTACCCAGATATTGCAGACAGGTTTCAAAGATTGCCACGGGAGGTTTGGGGCGAAAACGATCGTAGGTTCTGATATAATCTTCACCACTGAAACGGTCAGCATTGGATTGGAGGTTCATCGCTCAATATACTTTGACATGATACTTAAAAAGTCCCTGGCCTAGGATTCTGATCAATATCGTATACGTACCCGTCTCAGGTATGATACAGGAAAACTGAAAGCCTTTTCCTTTCTTCTCTATATTCGAAAGCAGAAGACTTTGAGAACTTTTTGTTTCCCATTGAATCTTTCCTTCAGCATTTCTGACCCTTTTTTTTACGACCAATAAACCAGAGGGTCGTTTTCCATCTTTCATGCTTATCCCAAACGTAAAAGGCTCCTCCTTCTTTGACTTTAAATCGCCTCTGACAGGACGATACTTATGAAAAGTAATTTCCTGATGCCAAATTCTGATCACTGGCCGACGAGCATATTCAGCAGGACTCTCTCTTTCCCCTCCTAAAAACCATTGCCGATCATCCGGGAAATGATCAATCGCAAATACGGCTGGTTCAGTCAAATACCAATGTTCTTCCCATGAAAACGCAAAGGTATCAGACCTTTCTGACACATGTCCACTTGCCCAGGTTACATCGCATAAATACCACTTCCCGTCCAGCTTAACTGCATTCCATGCATGATTGCCAGGGAGCGTTTTATCCTGAATGTCTTCAATGTCATTTTTCCCAACCCCAACCACATATTCACTATTGATCTCTAAATGTGAACATACATGCTGCAACAGGTTGGCATAGCCACCACACACTGCGGAGCGATCTGCAAATGTCCGCTCTGCTGTCTGTGGTTTTTTCCTTTTTTTCCCTCGCTTTAAGTCTTCTACATCGTAGGCAATATTATGGGCCACCCAGCGAAATGCCGCCCGGAATCGCATGATTTCAGAATCAAAAACCGACAAGTGCTGAACCAATTCATCCAGATTTCTGGTCTTTGAACTATCTAAAGCAAGTACATACCGATCAACTTCGCTGTAATCCAACTCCCGGGGATGAATAGCCGAAGCAAATGGGATGGAAAAGAGGATAGAGAGAATCCCGGTAAGAAAATAATGTCTCATGTTTGTTGCGCTTTATGACAAAACGCACCGACTCTCTAAAGGATACAGTTGTCTGGAGGACCAGGATTCAGAAAATCAACATCAAACCAATCGCAATCACTGCTGGCAAACCCTGGATATAAAAAATCCTATTCGAAACAGAAATCGCCCCATAAATCCCTGCTACTGCCACGCAGCCCAGGAAGAAGTAAGCCACATTGTCCTTCCAAACCGGGTCCTGAATGAAAAAGGTCCAAACCAAGCCTGCTACCAGAAAGCCATTGTATAAGCCCTGATTGGCGGCCATGGATTTGGTGGGTTCAAAAAGATCTTTGGGAAAATTGCGGAAGACTTTTGGTCCGCGGGTGGTCCAGGCAAACATCTCGAAATAAAGGAAATAGGCATGCAGGAGTGCAATGATGCCGACGAGGATTTGAATCACGATGTTCATAAGCGGTAGCTGTCTTTCCCCCAATGTACACAATCCTGCCAGAGATCCCGGAGATTATTTTTTTAGGAAAAAAATCATCGAACAAGGCTGTTCAGTCATTGGGTGGCGGGTAATCGCCTGACGGTCCAGCTGCCAGCCTGCAGCAGAGAAGAGATTGTTCCACTCTTCGAGGGTGCGGTCGTACCAGGGATGGCCGTCTACAAATCTCTCAGGCAAGCCGTCTAACGCATTTTGCTTCCAATTGCCATTGCCATCCGCAATACGGGGATACAGACTTTGGATCACCAGCGTCCCTTTTTCTTCCAAATGGATCTTGAGAGCGTGCAGCAAATTGAGTGGCTGATGTTGGTCAAAAAGGGCAAAATTGATGGCAATGCAATCAAAAGGACTGTCGCGTAATTCTGCACCAGCAATGATTTCACCATACGTCAGACAATGAAAATACCGGCCATGACGCGCGGCAAGGTGAATCAACTCTGCACTTCCATCTACGCCATAGGCTCTGATGCCGACCTCCCGCAACCTGCGGACCAGCCAGCCTTCACCACAACCGACATCCAGCACCCGTTTGGCTTTGGTACTGAAAATGGCATGCACAATGCCTTCATTGGTGGCCAGTCTTCTGCTTTCCAGTTTATCACCGGCAATCAGGGCTTCCCAGGCATGCGCATTGCGATTCCAGCAATTCGCATGCCTTGTTCATCGCCGCGTTTCATTGGATAGCAGTTGCTTCAATTTCGATCAGGCAGCCAAAGTGAAGTTCACGCGTTGGGACAATGCTTCGGGCTGGCTTGTGCTCTTTGAAAAAATCCGCATATACGGCATTGACCTGATCCCAGAGGGAAATATCAGAAATATAGATCCGCATTTGCAGCACTTTGTTCCGATTACTGCCTGCGGCCAGCAGGATACGTTCTACATTGGCAAGTGCCAACTCAGTTTGGGCGGCAATGCCTTCAGGAATGCTGCGGTCCGCTGCCTGAATGGGCAATTGACCGGAGAGATACAACAATCCATTGTGCTCAATACATTGCGAGTAGTGCCCATTGCTGTGGGGCATCTCTGCATGCTGGATAATCTTCATATTGCCTAAATGAGTTGATCCTTCTGATATAAGGTAACACCTTTTTTGATCAACTCAGCAATCTCGGTTTCCATCTCCGGGGTGAGCTTTTTGATGTGAAAACAACTTTTCCCCTTGAGACATTTTTGCAGCGTTTCAGACAATGGACCGAAAGAATCTACATGCGTATAAATGGGAAAGAAGTACAAACGAATGTCCTTGGGTTTGGGCATCACGCTGGCAAAGTAATGTCCATCTACTTTTTGCTTTCCCTGCATAACCGTTTTGGTCCCGGCTACTTCAAAATTCTTGTCCGAATGTACCCGAACCTGTAAAAGGGGAGAGTGAACCTTTAATAAGTCGTGCAGGCTTTGCTGAATTTCTTGTAGGTCTGTTTTCATGTTCAGCCAAATCGTTTGAGAGAATTGAGTAAGAGGCCAATCCCTCCGACGAATAACACCAGAATCAGGATCAATTCAAAAGCGGTCATTCTTTCAAAGGAAAAATGCACACTGGAAATGACCCCAAAAATCATGGCCACAAATGACCCACCTGCCAACAGCCAGCCCAATACGTTTTTGGCACTGTAAAAGACCATCCCAATCCCCAGGATGAAGGGAATCATGATCATGCCGGAGGTGATCCCGATTGATCCGATCCGATAAAGAGAATGTCCCCAGGCAAAGTGATTGCTGACGTTGATGGCGTTGAGAAGCAAATAGCCTCCCCCAATGGTCATGATCAGTCCGAGTAAGAAGCGGCCGGTACCGCCTTTTGTTCCTCCTGCGCCCATAAGTTGTGTGTGTTTGATTTGTTAGATATTGCTAACAAACAGACACCAAGATTATAAACAGGTTGGAAGCTCAGTCTGGTCTGGAGGTATCTGCGGCGATTCTCGGGCCATATTTCTTGAGGAGTTTCCACGCACTGATAAATTGATTCATCATGGATTCTTTCTCCTCAGCACTTACATTGGCCATCAAGTAGTAGCCCATATTTTCTTCTGGAAAAATGCGTAATACGCTGATGATACCGGGATCGCCCCCGCTATGCCCTACGAAATCTTTTTCATAATGCCAGAAAACAGCCGTGGATTCTTCTGGAGGAAAAGTGGACGGTTTGGCTTGTTTCGGTAGCAATTTGCGAAAAAGCGTTTCATAATTTTCTTTTTCCAGTAATCGCCCTTTTCCCTTGAAGCCCAACACCATTTCCTGCACATATTTTGCCATGTCCCGGGCGGAAGTCAGCAGGCCACCATCCGGATAGGTAATCAGATGATAGGCAGGGATCGTACTGCCATCTAAGAAATGATTACTTGCATGATGGTTCAGGTCAATATCTTTCACCTGCCAGCCAGTATCATTCATGTCCAGCGGGGTAAAAATATGTTGCTGGCAAAATTCAGGAAAAGGAACCTTGGTAGCCTGCTCTACCACAAAGGCTGCCAGTGCAGCCGCGATATTGCTGTAGATATAGCGTCCGCCGGGCTGGATAGCCAGGTAGTTTTTCTTCTTATACCACTTCCCATCGGGCAGCAATACAGCCCGAAAATATTGCTCCATGGACATGTCCGTGTGTTTCAGGGTCCTCTTATAATCCTTGCGTTCCTTTTTGGGGATGGTAGCCAGATCGATTTGTTGCGGATCGTTTAGCACATAACTGGCTTCATAGTATGCCCGATCTAGTATGGAGGAAGTATGGGTAACCAAATGCCAGACTTTGATGGCTTGGTCCGGGAAGTGGGGATTGTGCAATTGGAAGGGTAAATGTTGGTTAATGGGATCCTCGAGCGAAAGTTTCCCCATCTCTACTGCTTTCATGACCGCCAAACCGATAAAGGTCTTTGAAACTGAGCCGATGTTCTGGGTGGATTGCTCTGTATAGGATTGTCCCTGGGCAAGATCAGCCATCCCGAAACCAGCCTGAAACACAATCTGATCGGGGCTGGTAATGGCGACCCCAAAGCCTGGCAATCCGCTTTCTTCAGCGATGGTTTCCAGTTGGGCACGAAGAGAATCAGCTGGTGATTGCGTCCAGGCAAGCAAAGGCAATAAAAACAACGACAGGATCAGGTAACGAAGGTTCATAAAGTCTAATTGAAATGATAAGCAGATGATTGAAGATGCCATCCATGGAAAGTATATGAAATTCCTGCTGGTATCTTTGTATGCTAAGGACGATCAGTGTAATAAAATGGATGCATTCCGCTATCCTTCGTAAGGTATTTCAAAGGACAAAGCACAAAGGTGCAAATACAACTTTCCCAAATTGATTTTAGTCGTAAAAAATAATTTACAATTAATTAATTGAACGAAATTCGTTTTAATTGATTCAATTCTCTATATTGTGAAAACACTTGCGCGAGTGGCTAGAATAGGGCTGTAGCATACTTCACCATTTTCAAACACAACATCAACCCAACATGAATAAAATCATTTTGGCCGGGATCTGCACGTACCTGGTCTTCACACTCGGCATGCCGAATTTATTCGGACAACGCAACTTTACCATTGAAGCTTCTGGTCCTACTGATCAACTCGCCACCCATCAGGAATGGGAAAACAACAATATTTTTTTCGACGTCGCAACCGGCCTGACTGTTTGGGGTACAACCCTCCGGCAATCCAGTGGTGGCCCACTGGTTGAAAGTGTCTATCTCCAGGCCAATGATCCCAGTGGGGCCGTTCCCTGGGACTGGGAATACACCAATGCCAGCTTTACACCTGGTCTTCAGTTCCACGGACTGACTGGTGATCCTGGCGGCCAACTGGTGATAGCGGCCAGTCAGGTCCTGAATCCAGGCTTCAGCAGCTTTCCACATATCTTTAGTGTAGATCCGGCCTCAGGTGCGCTCTTATGGTCTACGCCCCTGATTTTCAGTGATGCAGTGGAAGTGCGGGATATGCAAATCATCCAGGATTTTGCGGGGGATTATGTGGTTGCCATGAGTCTTGAATCCAATCTCCCTGGTTCCACTTCTTCTATAGATTGGAGTGGGATTGCCATCTTCAAGCTAGATCCGGGTGGCGGCATCATTTGGTATGAATCCTATCGCCAACCACCATCTATGCCCAATCTCTTTCGGGTAACGGACTTGATTCAGAGTACACTGACAGGCAATTATCTGGTTGCCGGGGCTTACAGTGGCAGTGGCAGTCTGTACGAAGAAGCCTTTGTACAAGAATATGACATTGGAACTGGAACGGCAGTCAGTCCGCTGGTTCTTTATGATTTCGTACCGGGTCAGGAGTCTGGTCTTTCTCTCACGGACGATGGTGGCAATTACATCTTAAGCTTTTTCTCAGCCAGCCAGTCTATTGGACTGTGTGGTTTGGATATCGCCCTGAATCCTTTCTATGCGGAAGAGTTTGG
>JBCBZF010000206.1:0-8031 GCA_039815525.1 Bacteroidota bacterium
ACCTCCGATGAAAATATAAGTGATATTAAGCATTCCATTGAGAGTAAGGAAAAAGAGCTATCCAAAGGCGGTAACGTGGATGAAATAAATGCGCTTAGAGAGGAGGTTGATCATTTGAAGAATCGATTTGATAAGGAATTGGCAAATTATGAGAAATTAAGAGATGAATATGATGCGTTCAAGGATGAGTACTATGATTCCAAGACTGACGATCAAAATGAACCGAATGAACCCTTTCTTGAAGAAGCAGAGGATTACAGCCTTCAATTCCTGGATCTGAAAAATCAAATTCAAGAGCTTGAAAATGTGATGTTGAAAATGGGACCAATTTTTTCAGAAAGGACATTCGAAGGAGGCTTAGACGCGGAAGCACAAATGTTGTCCATGCAGGAAAATAAGAAGATGAACGAACACATGATTGAAGAACAAAAGCGGCTTTGTGAGCACCAAATCGAAGAACAGAAGCGATTTTTTGAAATCATGGTTCAATCTCAGGAAAGGATACTCTTATCGGTTGTCGAGAGAATGGACCGATTAGAAAAAATGATGACGGAAAACCTTCAAACGGTCAAGGAGGGGTAAATACGGGAGGAATCAATATAGTATGTTAATCCACAACCCACCCCCAATCCACATCTAAAAACATTCCCTCCCAATAAATCCGCAACCGCCTGCCCTTCGTATATTTGATGCCGCAAAGGCCATCAACAAAACGAAACGATCAATACGAAAGATGAATTGGGACAAAAGGCGCATGATCAGGAAGGGGAAAAACAGATTGTATCGCTCTTTTTGCTTGCTAATGGGCATGCTGCTCTTGTGCAGCCATGATCTGTATCTGAAAATGGATACCTATTTCGTGCAACCACAGCAAGAAGCCAGGCTGAGTTTGTACAATGGCACCTTTGAAAGAAGCGAAAACATCATCACGCGGGACCGCATGCTGGATGCCTCCGTGGTGGCGCAGGGAGAAAGAACCCTCATTGATTCCGCGCAATGGCAAGACCAGGACAGCACCATCACCCATCTGACCCTCCTAATGGGAGAGGCGGGAACCTATGTCGCTGGTGTCTCGACCAAAGCCCGAAACATCGAACTCGAAGCGGAAAAGTTTAACAGCTATCTCGAACACGATGGTGTATTGGATATGCTGACCTACCGCCAGGAAAACAACTTAATGGCGCAGGACGCCGTCGAAAGCTATCAAAAACACGTAAAAGCCATTTATCAGGTCGGTAATGTGAAGACAGATGACTGGAAGACAATTCTGGGTTACCCCATTGAGTTTGTGCCACAAGCCAATCCGTATGAAACATACAGCGGTGGTAAACTTGACGTTCAGCTGCTGTTGGATGGGAAACCCCTTCCTAATCAATTGGTGTATGCCAACCATCTCACCCACGCTCACCATACCCATGATGGCCACACGCACGAACACCATGGCGCCGAACATTCTCATGAACATGATGGTGCGGGACATTCTCATGACGACGCGCACCATGAACACCATGCGGAAGAAGAGGCGCATACCCATACCGGTGGGCAGCAGTTGCGGACCAATGAAGCGGGCATGCTCACGATAGAATTACCCGAGGATGGGATTTATTATCTGCGCACCATTTACATGGAGAATGTAGCGGATAGCGATGAATTGACGCACCGCTCTACATGGGGAACGCTGACATTTGAGGTGAGTCATCAGCATGGCGCTGACACCCATACGCACGACGATCATGCGCATGAGGAGGAGATTCTCACTTTGTGGTTTGTGCTGGGCAGCTTATTGCTGATTGGCGGATTATTTCTGGTCTTTAGAAAGAAAAACGCGTGAAGCAGATTCGTGTAAAACAGGTCCTGGCGCTGGGTTTGTTGTTGGTTCCATTGCTGGGCTTCGCCCACGATGTCAGCAGTGCCGACCAGGAACTCTTACGCACCGGCGGTTTGTGGGCCTACGTGCAGGTCGGTACGACCCATATGCTGACGGGCTATGACCACCTACTCTTCCTGGCCGGGGTGGTCTTCTATCTAAAGGGTTTCAAGGACATTTTGACCTTTATCACTGCTTTTACAATCGGACATTGCATCACCCTGATCGGAGCAACTTATGCCGGCATCTCAGCCAATGAACACCTGATCGATGCGGTGATTGCGGTAAGTGTATTGTACAAAGGCTTTGAGAACCTGGGGGGCTTTGACAAACTGAAGCTGAAAGCACCCAATCTGCTGGGCATGGTGGGCTTTTTCGGACTGGTGCATGGCTTTGGCCTGTCGGCCCGTTTACAGTCCTTTGAGATGGGAACCGAACAGTTTTTGGCCAAAATTCTGTGCTTCAATCTGGGGGTGGAAATCGGTCAGGTACTTGCCTTGATTCCCATTGTGTTTTTCATCAGCCTTGCCCGGAAGCATCCACAGTTTCCTGCATTTTACAAAGCTGTCAATTGGTATCTGGTCGTGGCCGGAATTGGGCTGTTTGTTTATCAATTGTATGGCTATTGGATTGGGCACTGATACGTAGGAGAAATACGCTTAGTTGGGTCATGATGGTGTAAAGAGACGAGAGGATCGGATTGCTATTCTGGGAAAATGCCCCGGGTATACCGAAGGTGAAATGCTTTGGGTAAATCACAGCATTTTCTTTTTCGGCATACCCTCAAAATCAGTGGTTTGGGGAGAAAAGAAATTCCTAAACCACGTTTGCTAAAGATCACGAAAAACATTCGTAGATTCATCCACCGCATTCTCTTGACACTTCCGACCATGAAACACCTCATTTTCCTCTTCTTCCTCGGCTGTCTCCATCTGAGCTACAGCCAAAGCTTTCCTGAACTGGAAAAGGCTCTGGCCAAAAGATTCCCTGAAAGCGCAACTGAGGATAGGCGTTGGGTTTTTTTCGCTGACAGGGCTGAGATTGAAAAAATTGAGAAGCCGTATTTACTGACCTATTTTCCCAAAGGCGAATGCTATACAGTGAAGCTGACCAATTATTTGGGCTATCATATCAATGAAGATGCGTGCGTGATCTTATTTGATCGATCGACCGCTAAGATCGTCTTGGTGAAGCCGCTTTGGCATGGTGGCGTAAGCAGCGAGCTAATCAGATTGTTCATCAATCAAGGCTTTGAGAGTCAGGAAGAATTGCAGCGCTGTTTAAACAAAATCCATGAATTGATGACGATAAATTCAGGATTCAGATTTGTCCAAACCGCTTTCACCGACAAATTGATTACCTATGATTTGGTCCATATTGAAGAGGACACCTATACCACGACGGGAAACGGAATCAGCTCCACCATCCGCTACCAAGCAGATGAGGTATGGCGGCAAATTGAAGTGGAGATAAAAGACCTCAAGCTGAAAACGTACACCTCCATCAATCCAAGTCTGAAAGACAGCAAGGAATTCCAAGATTCTTATCGACGGAAGATTAAGTAGAAGAGTATTCTTCCTTCCTGAGAATGAGCCTGTCAATTCATTCATTTTTATGCAATCCTGGTAAACCAGATCATTCATAATTGATCGATATTGCAGGCTGAATAAACAATCCGAATCTCATCTTCCAGCAACTGTCTTTCATGAAGTATCCATTTCTCAGTCTTGTCATCCTCAGCGCATTATTGATTGCCTGCTCCACAAAAAACGAAAAGCAACAGCCGCTTGATAAACTGGAAAGCAGACAGCTTGACTCTCTGATGATATACAGTCATGAACATGGCATGTTCAATGGATCTGTTGCAGTTGTGAGAAATGACAGTGTCCTTTTTCAGGAATCTTATGGATTAACCGGACAAGCGTCGGCGCAAGAGATTGACGCCGAAACGATCTTTTACATTGCTTCCATCGCAAAGCAATTTACGGCCATGGGCATCATGATCTTGCAGGAAAGAGGCCTATTGCAGGTTGATGATGCGCTTGGGACATACCTTCCTCAATTGACATCCATAGACGATCAGGCAACGATCAGACACCTTCTCCAGCACACCGCTGGCATTTCGGACCGGACATATTATCAATTGGAGAATCCTGATAACCAGGCGGTCCTTGAACAGTTACGCACGCTTGATGCCTCAGGCTTTGGCGCAGCCAATCAGCGGTTTTCGTACAGCAATACCGGTTATGTTTTATTGGCATTGATCATCGAAAAGGTATCGGGCAGGTCGATCCAGGCATTTCTGCAAGAAGAGATTTTTACACCGCTTGGCATGAATCGCACCACCACTTCAAAGGAAGAAGTGGCAAAAGACAAAAACAGAGCAGATGGCTACAGTGTCTTGGGAAAGCCATCCAGTTATCAGTCTTCTGTCATTGGGCCAGCCGGGATCTATTCTACCATCAATGATTTGCTCAGCTGGAATGCCGCCATCAATCAGGGGAAACTTATTTCTGCGCAGACCCTCAAACAGATCTTTGCCAATGGGCAGACCGAAAACGGTCCGATCAGTTTTCAATTGGGGGATGATGAATATGGATATGGCTTTGGGTGGATGCCGTTTCAAAAAGGAAAGGATGAATTGGTCAGACATGATGGCAGCACCGAAGGCTTTCGTTCTTTGATCAGGAAAAATTTGTCCCAGAATGTTGATATCCTGATGCTCACCAATCATGGTGGTGCCTTGGCAATGGATGAAATCACAGACGGCATTGATGAGATTTTGAATAGCCAGCGCTTTCACACACCCAATATCCCCCTCCCCAATCGCGTGATCAATCAGCTCAATCAGGGAGGGATTGACTCGGTGGTCTCCATGTTACACGCGACCATAGATCCTGCCAATAAACCCGACGAGAGAGTGCTGGGTCGACTTGGCTACACCTTGCAAAACAATGGGCGGCTGGAAGAAGCAATTCAACTGTATCGGGTCAATCTGGGTTTGTACCCTGAATCCAGCAATGCACTCTATGTTTTGGGAGAGGCCTATCTGTCCACAGAAAAGTATTCCCAAGCACGAGAAATATATCAGCAGTTTCTGACCATTAAGCCGGAAAGTGAATATGCAAGGGAAAAGTTAGCGCTGATCAATGCGAAACCTGGGGAAAATCCCTGATGCTATTTTGGTGTAGAAAAAGAAAGATGAAACGCATTGCATATATCTATTCTGCTGCGGTCCTCATGCTTTTGATGACTGGATGCACCAACTATGCTTATCTCGGCCAAAAACCACCCAGGAACATCCCTAAGGTATTTGCGCCCGGTGTGATTTCTCTGCCTGACCGAAAAGAAGAGGTCATCACTTTTAGTCCAGACCTCAAAGAAATATATTATTCTATAGAATTTTATCCTGATCCCCAACCCTCCTTCACCATGGCCGCAACCTATGTAAATGGGAAGTGGTCCCAGCCAGATACGGCCACATTTTCAAAAGGAAGGAGAACCAGCGAACCATTCGTTGCATTGGGCGGAGACCGGATATATTATTTTGCCAATCAAGTGGAAGATCAGAAAGGCCTACTTGATATTTGCTATTCCGATCGAATTGGAAAAGTGTGGAGTGAACCCATGAGTCTGCCTGCTCCCCCTAATGTCCACGAACCGCAATTTACCCTTCATCCATGTCTCATTGCTGATACGTCGATTTACTTTAGTTCCTTCTCTGGAGAGATTTGTAAAAGCCAATACAAGGATGGCCATTATCAAAAAGCAGAGGTGTTGGATCAGCCAATCAACCACATGAATCCTGCCGGGAAAGAATGCTGGGGAGATCCATTTGTGAGCCAGGATGAAAGCCTGATGATTTTTAGGTCAAACCGGGAAGGAGGCTACGGAGGATCGGACTTATACATTGTATTCCGGAAGCATGATGGAAGCTGGACCCATCCCCAAAACCTTGGGCTAAAGATCAATTCTTCATTTGATGAATTGGGTGGCGATATCACACCAGATGGGAAGTACCTGACGTTTGGCAGAGATGGAGATATCTATTGGGTTTCTACCAACTTTATAAAAACAATGAAAAAAAGGGCGAAAAATAAATAATGGCTCTGCAACGTTAAGCCTGAAAAGCACCATCATGTTAAAATTTCATCTTCAATTGGCCATCTTCTTGTTCCTCTTAATTCTCGCTGGCTGTGGCGAAAGAGAGCGTACAACCTATTTGGGCGGCTGGGAAGAAACAAATGTATCTTTTACCCCTTTGATTCAGCAGGCGAGATTCCCTGAAGAGTATTATCAATCTATACTCGGCTATAAATTTAGTGGGTCTATGTACAGTGAAGATCAACGGCATGCCATTTCCTGGATCAGGAATCCAGAAAACTTATCCATGGTCTTTCAGACTATAAAAGCAGTGGGCATGGAGAAAATCGTCAGCCGGGAGAATTACCGTCGAAAGATTGACCTATCTGAGGATTGGCAGGGAAGAACCTTAGATGGAATTGTCAAGGATTTTTTGGCATCAGACACTGCCTCGACAGGGGCCGATCCATATTACAATGAGTTTTGGCTCAGACGGAAAGCTGAGGGCAATCATGCGCTGGTTTACACGATTCTGACAGAAGTTGATGCATTTTACAATGATGGCAATGTGGCTGAACCAGGGCCGGTCAATGATACCTTACAAAACTTGCTGGCGTACAATTTCCAACTTCTGCATCCATCTGATCCCATTACCTCAGCTCAGGCGTACGACTATTTTGCCTATTTAAAAGAGATTGGCCTCGAGCATTCCGCCTATGAATTGGCGTGGTTTTGGAATTCATATCCGCCAACCGAAGAATGGACAATTAATGCGGATAGCTTGGTTCAAAGCCTCCAGCCTGATACCCTTTCAGAAAAAGAGTGGGCTCATACCAATATCAACTATACTGGTTGGATCGACTATCAATCAATTTATGGTGGGCCATGAGCGGTCTGCTTTGATCCATTACTCAGGTGTTTGTCAAAATGCATTCTCAGACTTGAACAACACACAGTATCTTCCTGAAACGGGGTTCAGAATGGCAGAATCGCTTGTCTGTGATGATTGGTAGCTCGGTAATCGTGAAATGCCCAAATCATCAGAGCAGAACAGCATGATGATAAAAATTCGTTTCTTTAACCTGGATACGATCAGGCTCAGCCAATGTGCTGAATCTGCAAGCAAGAGACCATCGAAAAGCAAGGAACACGAACATGGAGAATCCTCAGAATCAACACGTCCATCATCATCATCAAGCCAATAACCCTGCTCCGAAAAAATCAGGCCTTGACACCCTCGAAAGACTGTCGAAAATCATATCCATTGTGGCCATTCCTGTGCTCGTCGCAGTTTATGGCAATATTCTGAAAGAAAAGCTGTCCAATCAGAGCCTGCAAAAAGACTATGTTGATCTGGCGGTTGACATCCTAACCAAAGAAGAAATAGACCCACCAATCCGGGATTGGGCGGTAGATTTGCTGAATGACAATGCTCCCACAAAAATGTCAGAGGAAGCGATTGCTGCCCTGAAAAGTGGGGAGGCCAAACTGCCGAATATACGATCTGCCCTCACTGCATTTGAGGCGGAAAACTATTTCGAAGCCGGTCAGGAATATGATGCGCTGATTCAGGCAAATGAAAATGATCCAGCGAAACCTGAGAGCCCGGAACTCTATTCCAGGCGAGGCTACAGCAACTATAAATTGAAACGATATGAGCGGGCGCTCCAGGATTTTGACAAAGCCATCAGCCTGGACCCAGATCGATACGCGGATTATTTCTTCAAATCACTGGTCTATTCGGCCATGAAGAAATATGAAATGTCCAATCAGATGTTGGCCAAAACCTTGGAACTGGCTCCCAGACATAAAGCCGCCAGAAACAACCGAGGCATGAATTACATAAACCTGGGCATGCCGGATCTAGCTTGTGAAGATTTCAGGCAAGCCGCCGCAACTGGCAATCAGTCAGCTAAAAAGAATCTGGAAAGATATTGTCAATAAGTAAGATGGCATCCCAAGATGAATGGGAGGGCTAGCGGCTTTGAAAACGCCAAAACCATATGTTTAGCTTTTATACTAGCCAGATATTATAATATTTGGCTAGTATAAAAGCCAAATCTTACAAAGATCGGAAGAGC
>JBCBZF010000725.1:0-3864 GCA_039815525.1 Bacteroidota bacterium
ACCGGTCCTGGTGGTGACATCGGGAGCCAGGTAAACCTCAGGAGCTGAAAGGCCAAATATACCGGCGCTTCGTCCCAGACGAAAAAAGGCGGCCCGTCTGATGCCGGAGGGTAGGCTGATTGAGCCGTTGCGTGAGCGGCGGCCCAGATAAATGATGGAGATCCCGATTTCGGGAACAGAATCCGGCTTATCGGCTTGTTACATGTGCCCCCGCAAGGGGGCTTTTTTTATCCGGCAATGCCCCAGGCAATCCAGAAAAATAAAATCGTCGATCCTCCCAGGAGAAACGCAAATACCTTGAAGGGGAAGCTGGCAATCCGAACCGAATGACTGGTAAATGTATCAGCACCACGTTCGATTTTCTGCACGATGGCAATGCGTTGTTGTTGTTGAACCGTCTCGGATTGCTTCTGGTCGATGGGTTGCTGAGCTTCGTTTTTTTTGAGGCGTTTGGACACGCGTTTGGACATGCCCATAAAAACCCTTCCGGCCAGAAAGGCGGCCAGTCCTCCTACCAATGGAACGCTTTTTTTGATCACCTTGGTTACATCTGGCAGGACCATCCCAAACACGAAGCTTTGAAACAAGTCTGCCAGCGAACTTCTCGCTTTTCCTTTACTGCCCACGCCCCTGGCCTGCGCCACGACAACTTCGAATTTCTCCAGTGTGAGGTCCAGGACGCGGTTCAGATCATTGCCAAGCCGACTGATAAAGCGAATGGCGCCCCAGAGAAATCCATTGATCAGAGAAAGTGCTAACCCAAAAGGAAGCACCAATGCCACAAAGGCAGTCTTATCGTTGTAACTCAGCACAACCAGCACAGCGATAAACAGCCCAAGAAACAGAAGTGGCATGCCAATGATGCTACGTACCACGTACTGGGGAAACCGAATGAGACTGCTCAAGGTACTGGCCCATTCATCATCCTGATAGCTGTCCAATTGAATGCCAAGACTCTGAAGATGCTGGCTGTATCGATGGGCCTTTTTTGTGCTCATGATGCTAAGTTATAGAAAAGTATGGGCTTCTCAGGGGTGTTTAAAAATATAAAAACCTGAATATGTGGAGAAATGATTGGTACAAATTTGATTAAAACTTCGTCGTATTTATCTTTTTTCGAGTGTTATTTCTGTTTTTTAGTTCTGTGAAAGGAATATTTCTGGTACAAATGGCTATTTTTTTCCTTTCTGGATGGCTATATCACTGTTAAGTTTGATTCAGTACCCACAAAGTTTCTGTATCAAAATGACAAAGACAAAAAATTCTCAGACCCTTGAGGTGATTGATCAGGTGATAAGCCGTGGTGTTGACGAGGGTGTGATTCACCTTTCCACTGAAAACGACAGCTTTCGGGGACGGGATATACAGTTGAAAGGACAGAAAATGATCAACTTTAGTTCCTGTAGCTATCTGGGACTGGAGTTGGACAATCGCCTGAAACACGCTGCCTCAGAGGCAGTCATGAAATTCGGGACGCAATTTTCCTCTTCCCGGGCCTACGTTTCCATTGGTTTGTATGAGGAGTTGGAGAAATTGTTGGAAACCATATATAATGCACCGGTATTGGTATCAGCCAGTACGACGCTGGGGCATTTGTCCAATATTCCGGTATTGATTGGAGATCGTGATGCCATCATCATGGATCACCAGGTACATGCTTCGGTCGGGATGGCCTGCCAGATGGTGAAAGGCAGAGGGGTGAAAGTAGAAATGATCCGCCACAACAATGTCGAACGTCTGGCTGAACGCATTGAGCACCTGAGCAAATCCTATGATCGGATCTGGTACATGGCGGATGGACTCTATTCTATGTATGGAGACTTTGCGCCAGTAGATGAATTGAAACCATTGCTGGATGCGTATCCCCAATTGCATTTGTACCTGGATGATGCGCATTCTATTGGATGGACCGGCCCGCATGGGCAAGGCCATGTATATCCCCGAATTGGCGGGCATAAGCGTGTATACATCACTGGTTCTATGGCCAAAAGCTTTGGCGTCGGAGGGGGCATCTTGATTTTCCCAGATCAGAAAACCAAACAAAGGGTACGGAATTGTGGTGGGACCATGATCTTCTCCGGACCGATCCAGCCACCAACGCTTGGGGCGGCCATTGCTTCTGCCAAAATTCATTTGTCCAATGAATTGCCAGAGTTACAGGACAAGCTTGCACAAAGGATTGACTGCTTCAACCAGACAGCACTTGAATTGAATCTCCCAATAAAAAAAGTGGCTCATTCTCCCATCTTCTTTATCGAAGTGGGCCAACCAGAAGTCGGCTACAACATGGTCAAAAGGCTGATGAATCTTGGGTACTACACCAATCTGGGTGTGTATCCCAGTGTACCATACAAAAATACGGGTCTGCGCATGACCGTCAACAATCACATGGGATTGGGTGATATCCAAAACCTTCTGACCCTGATTCACCAACAGCTTCCGTTTGCATTGGAAGAGGAAATGCAATCTGATGTATTAAGCGGGAAAACATCAGAGGCTGAGGTGAAGGCTCACGAACGATCACTTTAACCTACCTGACGTCCTACAAGCTATCAGGGTAGACAATGGTGTGGCAGAAATCCCCTTTCTGCTGCACCTTCCTTTTTTTTAAGGGAATGGGATAAATTCATTCAAATCAACTATTTCATTACATGAACTTTTATGATTGTGGATGTAATGCTATTTTTATACATCTGGACTCCGGAAAAAGATGACTCCTTTTGTTCCACCCGGAGGACCGATGAGGCAGTGAATATGAAAACAATCAAAAAGGGCTGGGAATGGTTTTCGGAATTAGGGCTAAATGAAGAGCTCATGTCTGGGGATGCCAAACGAGTGCGCCTCTCCAATCGAATCGGTCTGATTGCAGGTCTGGTTCTCACCCCATTGATTTTTCAATATCTGGAAAGGGGCCTTGTGGTTGCGACCATCGCGCAGATTGGCGTGGTAGTATCCTGTTTTCTGGTCCTGGTCCTAAACGCCGTCCGTCAATATCGGATCGCCCGTCATTTGATGATCATGATGGGCAATGTCAACATTTTTTTCTCGGCTTCAGCCGCAGGCTTCGATGCAGGAGAACACCTTGCCTTGTACCTGACACTTTTGGTCGGCTTTATTTTATTTGATGTAAAGCAAAAGTGGGACATTGGCTTCACGATTGTTACCTCTGTATGCTGTTGGATCCTACTGGAGGTGACCAGCTATGAAATATTGGGGGAAACACCTCTTACACCAGTTGAGCAGCATGAAGGATATATTGTCAACTTTACATTGGCAGGCATTCTCCTTTCTCTCTTCGCTCTGTATTTTCAAAACCTCTCAAACAAGCAGGTAGACGATATTATCTTCCGGGCACAGGAAGAGTTGAAGGCGGTATTTGACAATTCCTTTGACGCGATATTTTTGATCAATATGGACGATGGCATGATCGAATTGGCCAACTTTCGTTCAACAGAGTTGTTTGATTTTGATCAAGTTGAGGAAATCATCGGTACGCAGGCACAACGATTGATTTTCCAGAACAGGTCTGAGAATGAATTTGAGACCGTAAAAAAACGTCTGGAGCAAGGGGAAAGATGGAGCTTTGAAGAGCAGTTTATCAGCCAACAGCAGCGCATGTTTTGGGGCAGTGTTGCCTATACGTTTATCCAATACGGCGAGCATCGCAGCCTGATGGTCAGGATCACAGATATCACGGAGAAGAAAATTGCAGAGCAGGAGATCATCCAGGCCAAAGAAAGAGCTGAAGCAGCCAATAAAGCCAAAGACAATTTCCTCGCCAATATGAGCCACGAGATCCGAACGCCAATTAATGGGATCATTGGCCTGGCTGAGATCATTGGGGTGGAGTATGAAGATGAGAAT
>JBCBZF010000160.1:0-8908 GCA_039815525.1 Bacteroidota bacterium
ACGGCATCGCACATGGTCAGTATATTTCTGACCGTAGCTTTGAAAATTATTCCTCTTGCCCTAATTGTCACAATACCAACAATGGTACAGGCGGTGTTGGTTTGGTCGGATGGACCTCTCTAAGGGGAACCCCTGATTATTTTAATTCCTGTTACACGATCAATGGAGGAGGTACGTGTAACAATGTTGATGTTCCCAATAATTTTACGGGCAATGGAGTCGGCGCTCAGGCGGGTGAAGGGTACATTGGCGCATTGGGCCGGTACATAAGCGGACCAAATTGTGAATACTTTAGTCGTCAGCTTAATACGCCTTTGGTCGCAGGTGAAACCTATAAAGCTTCTATGTACGTTCGCAAAGCGCCCGATTGCGCTTATGCATCCAATTATCAGGGCATGTATTTCTCTCAGACTTTACCAAGTGGAAGTTCTGTGATTGGATCTGGGAATGCACAAGTCCTCAACACCACGGTAGTAACCAACTCCAATGGCTGGACCTTGGTAGAAGGAACCTTCGTGGCCACTGGCGGAGAGCAATATCTTACCATTGGTATCTTTGGTGGGTTTACGTCCCAGTGGGTACAATCTTGTAATTGCCAGGGTCTGATGAACGGAGCTTATTACCTGTATGACAATATCGCTGTTTGTAAAGACCCGGATGTCCCTTTTGATACCGGTTTTAGCTATGACCTAGAATGTAAAGACGGGACCGTCTCCATCAATTTGACGGGCAATTCGCAATGCGGCAACAGTCAATACAATCTTTACGAGACCACCAGTCCTTGCACCGGCAATGCCTGTTTGGTCAATCCACCATTGGATATCGAATCAGGTTACGATGCAAGTTTTGATGTCCCCTATTCTCCAGGCACCTATTATGTAGTCAAGCATGGTATGTGGGATGATTGTCGATCCTGGCAGGAGACCCGAACCCTCATTCAATTACCTGACTACCAAGGCAGTATTTCTTCCCCTACACCAATCTGTGAAAACCTTGATGTTGTGGTGAATACAACTGGTATAGATACTGAGCCACTCTCGAGCTGGACGTTGCGGGTAGAAGGAATTGTTGCCGGATCAAACCAAGTTGTTAATCCAAAAACTTATTACGGCTGCGGAACTGTTCCAAGTAGCATTGATTTGAGCGATCCTGCCGGAGATGGGCTGTTTAACGGGCCGGTAAATTGCCTGAATTTTAACATTCCAGATGCAGTACCTTATAATTTCACCTGTGATGAATTCTGTTCTTACTATCGCATCACGATTAAATACGAAGTATGTGGGGTAGAATTCTCCGCAGAAACCATCGTCCATTTGATTTGCGGTCCAGAGACACTCAGTGATGCCAATCCGGGCCTGGTTTGTCCCGGTGATCCGGTAACCTACTCTGCGTTTGACCCATCTACGGGATTGCCCAATCCGCTGGTCAATTATAACTGGTACAACGGAAATGGCTTTGTCAACAGTGGTGCGAATTCCGGGCCGCATCCGTATGATGCCTTAGATGGTCCTTATTATGTCGAGTCAACCGGTTCAAATGGCTGTATCAGCACTTCTCAGCCCTTGGTTGGTATTTCATCCGAATGCGAATCCAAATGCAATGCGTACTTCTACGCGATTTCCTATTACAGCATTGATGGCAAGTGCTATGTGTATTTCCTGAATGGTAGCAGTCCAGATCCCGGAATCGTCAGCTGGGTATGGGACTTTGGAGATCAAACCGGATGGAATGGCTCGAACCCCAAACCACATATTTACCCTTCGCTTTCTAACTACACTGCTTGCCTGACCATTACCACTGATGATGGCTGTACTGACACTTACTGTGCGTCGGTTGGATGTGGAAAAGGACAAAAGCCTAAAGCAGCAAAACGTTTGGGCGTAGACGAGGGTCTTTCATTTAACCTTTACCCCAACCCTGCCAGCTCATCTGTGAATCTGGCATATGATCTTGACCTTCTCCAATCCGCTCAACTGCGTGTAATTGATCTTACCGGCAGAGAGATCTATAAACAAAATCTACAGGGTACAGAAGGGCTTCACAAAATGAATCTCAATGAGTTTACCAATGGTATCTATTTGGTACAGGTCAGCAAAGGCGGTGGCATATTCTACCAGGAAAAGTTGATCGTTAACCAATAGGTAAGATGCAAACACTCTTATCATTAACAGTTTATTCTCCGGCGGGCACTTTGCCTGCCGGAATTTTCCTTATTCAAAAAATCACCCTATTTTAGTTTGGCCTGATAGAAATCGATTTTGTTGAGCCTCAACCTCTTCTCACATCATTTCGCTATTCACAACAAACCCAAGCACCTTTGCCCAAACTCTTTTCCTTCCCAATCTGCCTATGCTTCTTGTTCTGCTTCTTGGCAGACTCTTTTCCTGCCAGAGGGCAATCCCTCCAGCCTTCTGCCACAGTATTTCTTCCGGACAGTCTTGCCACACGACGCATCAACCAACTCCAGGGTCTGATCAAATCAGGGGATTATCAAAAAATCATCAAACGGAGTCGAGCGCTCTTGCAACAAATCCATCCGGAAAGCGACAAACTCCCCGCAGCATATAATCTGCTGGCTATCGGCATGATGCACAAAGGAGCACACAAAGATGCGATAGCTGTCATCCAAAAAGGCATACAACTATTAAAGGAAGAGCAGACTTTTGACCGGATGAAACTCATCTATAATCTGTCTGCTTGTCTGGATGCCGTAGGAGAAAGTATCAAATCGCTGGAAGCGCTGGAAGAAGCCAGAGTTCTGGCCACCACGGCAGAGGGAATCCCACGGAAAGAAGCCTGGATGATCTATAACGGCCTGGCCATCTGGCATCAGAAGTATGGCAATGAGCAAGATGCGCTCACCTGGGCGAAGGCTTCTCTCGCCATCATGCCTGAGGACCCAAACTTCTATGACAAAGCCTACACCTACCGAATCATCGGGTTTATCCATTACTACCATTATCGCAATGAAACTGCTCTGGCTTATTTTCAAAAAGCCAGAGACATTATCTGGACTCATTATCCCCAAGGCAACCTTGAACTGGCGGCCGTACTTGAATTGATCGGTCGGACCCAGCATGACCTTGGCCGACGGGACGTACGTGATCAAAGCTTCCGGCAAGCGGAGCAAATGCTCCTCAGGTTGGGGAGAGAACAGGTTCTTTTGTCAAAGTTATACGTTGCCATTGGCTGGTATTTTCAACAGGACAAAGAGCCAATTAAGGCTTTACAGGCCTACCAACGCGGACTCTGTAGCGTGGTTCCTTCTTATTCAGATAGTCTGACATTCTTTACCAATCCCGATATAAAGGAGAGCTATCATGCGGCTACTCTGCTGCAATTATTATTGGTCAAAGGCGAAACCCTCGAAAAATTTTTTGGCCACAATACAGATAGCCTGGAATTGGCATTTGAAACGTTTTGTCTGGCGGCAGATTTGATCGAACAGCTCCGCCAGGAAATTGAAAGTGAAGTATCGAATCAGATGCTTAGCAGGCAGGTACAGCCTGTTTTTGAAAACATTCTTCGCAGCAGTTATGCCCTGGAATCTCGCGCGCCATCTTCAGAAAGATTAGCCCGAAGTTTTCAATACATTGAAAAGAGTCGTTCTTACCTCCTGGCCAGGAGCATGTTCAAAAGTGAATCAGGTGAAGCCTACGGACTGCCAGACAGCTTATTGCAGAAAGAACGCGGTTTACGCAGCGATCTGAATTTATGTCGACGTCAGTTGGTCCAACTTGCAAGTTTGCCAGACTCAAGCAAACGAAGAGAACTTGCCGCAACCATTGACAGTATAGGAACGGCTTATCAAGTTGTGTTGGACCAAATCCAAACCACTTCGCCGGGCTTCTACTCATTTCATTTTCCAGGCAAAAAAGTTGATCTTCGTCAGCTCCAACTAGAGGCCTTGCGTCCGGGAGAATTGATGGTTCATTGCTTTGCAGGAAAAAAGCACTGGTATGCCTTCCAAATCGAACAAGATCAGCTCTGTCTGGTCCAAGAGGAAATAAGAGAAGATTCGCTTGCCCAGCTGGTCAATAACTTTGCCGAGTTGCTGACGATTCAAAGCTATATCCAGCGACCCGATAGGCAGGCCGTGGCGGCATACAGTCAATGCGCTTTTCAGGTGTATCAGGCTTGTTTTCGACAGATCGACCTCACCCGAGCTAAAAAACGTGTCATCATTATTCCGGATGGGCCGCTCTGCCAGATCCCGATTGACATTCTCCTAGATGACACTGTCAGTGAGTATTCAAGCTTCAAGGACTTACCTTATTTGATCCACAAATATGCAATACAATACGCCAACAGTGCCGATTTGTGGTATAAACAACGTAAAACCCGGATGGGTCGTGCCCCTGACAAAATGTTGGCTTTGGCCATCGGTGGCAGCCAAGAAAAAACACTCCGCCTCCGCAATGATTTTTCGGAAGACTTACCTGGGACCACCGAAGAGATTAAATCAATATCCCGACATTTTAGCGGTCGGTTTCTCAGTGGAGCGGAGGCGAGCAAGCAAACTTTTCTCACAGACGCCGATAAATGCCGCTTACTACATCTGGCAACCCATGCGAAAACAGACCCAAGCAATCCTCTGCAAAGCTATTTCGTGGTTGGCACATCTAAAGACGGCAAAACGAGTGAAAAGCTTTTTGCTCATGAACTCAGTTCCTTATCACTAAAAGCAGATCTTGCCGTATTAAGTGCATGTGAAACCGGACTTGGCCCTTATGCCATCACAGAAGGGAACATGAGCCTGGGCAGGAGTTTCATGCAGGCCGGTTGTGCAGCTCTCGTCTTCAGTATGTGGGAGATCGAGGACAATAGCAGTGCCCAGCTTATGGATGCTTTTTATGAAAACTTACAGGCCCAAACCGCTAAAGATGAAGCCCTGCGTCTGGCAAAATTGCGAAGCCTTCAACTGGCCGACGAACTCACTGCCCATCCGTACTTCTGGGGAGCATTCATTTCTTCAGGTAATCCAGACCCTATTTATCAAAGTGAAGCTGATTCAAACTGGATACTTGTACTGGTTCTGCTGCCGTTGATCATTGTAATGGTATTTTGGGGAAAGAAAATGCAAAAGAAAGTTTGATCAACTAAACAAGCCATACAACTCCCCCTTCACCTTGTTGATGATGATGCCAAGATGCTCGGGATTGTCCCGAAAGTTGAGGTCTGTAACGGTAAAGTCCAGCTTTTTACCATAGTTATAGGTTTCAAACCAGCCGTCGTAACGTTCGTTGAGGCGTTTGAGGTAGTCCAGCCGAATGGAATCCTCATAATTCCGCCCCCGGCTTTGGATTTGGTCCACCAGTTTGGCGATGGGTGCGCGGAGATAGATCAACAGATCAGGGGGTTGTACTAGATCAGCGATGGCATCAAACAGATCTTTATAGGTTTCAAAGTCCCGGGAAGTCATCAGTCCCATCGCGTGCAGGTTGGGGGCAAAAATCTGGGCGTCCTCGTAAATGGTCCGGTCCTGGATCACATTTTTCTGCTCTTTACGGATGGCAATGACTTTCTTGAGGCGGGAATGTAGGAATGACACCTGCAGATTGAAGGACCAGCGTGGCATGTCCGAGTAAAAATCCATCAGATATGGATTCTGATCATTGTCCTCAAACTGGGCTTCAAATCCGAAGTATTTTGCCAATAAAAAGGTCAATGTGGTTTTACCCGCACCAATGTTTCCTGCTACTGCAATGTGCATAATGAACTGCTTTTACTGATACCCCATTCTTTCGCGCAATCTACGAAGCGTTTTGGTAGCGACCGAACGCGCCTTTTCAGCGCCTTCCGCCAACTTTTTATCCAACTCACCGAGATTGTCCATATAATAGTTGTATCGCTCTCTTTCTTCAGAAAACTTATCCAATATCAGCTCAAACAAAGCCGTTTTGGCATGTCCATAGCCATAGTTCCCTCCTTCGTAGTTCTGCCGCATCTCAGCAGTCTGTTCGGCACTGGCCAGCAATTCATACAGCCGGAATACATTACAGGTGTCCGGGTTCTTGGGTTCTTCCAAAGGCGTAGAATCCGTCACAATCGACATGACCTGCTTCCGTAGCTTTTTATTACTTTGAAACAAAACCAGGGTATTGTCGCGGGACTTGGACATTTTTTCGCCATCCCTGCCAGGAATCACCATCACTTTGTCATCTATCCTGGCTTCGGGTACCACCAGGCTGTCTTCTCCGTAGGCTCGGTTCAGCGCTTCAGCCATGTTCCGGGTAAACTCCAGATGTTGTTTCTGATCTTTCCCTACCGGCACGACATGCGCATCATACAGCAAAATATCCGCAGCCATCAGGATTGGATAGGTAAACAAGCCGGCATTGACATGTTCCATTCGATCGGCTTTGTCCTTAAACGAGTGGGCCAGTTTCAGGCGGCTGTATTGCATGAAACAACTGAGATACCAGCTTAGTTCGGTAACTTCAGGCACATCAGACTGGCGATAAAAAATTGTCGGATCCGTATCAAGCCCGCATGCCAGCCAGGCGGCAGCGGTGGTATAGGTATTTTGCCGCAATGTCTCTCCTTCCCGGATGGTCGTGAGAGAATGAAGATCAGCAATGAAAAGAAATGAATCGTTCTTTGGGTCTTTCGACAATTCAATGGCTGGTAAAATTGCGCCCAGGAGATTTCCCAGGTGAGGTGTGCCAGTGCTTTGGATACCAGTCAGAATGCGGGCCATAAAAAAAAGTACGCTTGAAAGTCTGATAAAAATATGTTGAGCGAAACTAACACAAATCACGATAAAATCATGCATTCCCGTCCGATCATCCTCCTGATTCTCATCTGCCTGCCTGTCTGCGCCTGGACGCAAGATTCTCTGCTTCTGTCACAGTTGATGGAAAACAGCTATAGCATTGCAGTTGCCAATGGAAAGATCTCTGGCTCTGGACAAAATATGCTTCAAGAAGCCATCGCAGAAAGTCAGTTCGTCCTCATTGGGGAGCAACATGGTATCCGGGAAGTAGGCGCATTCACCCATGGCGTCTGGACGATGGCTCATCCAGAAGGCTATCGCTATATGGTACTGGAAACAGATCCTTTCGTTACGCCAGTATTATCAGGTCTATTGGAAGATGGCATCGATGCTTTGGCAAAGTTTGAACAGGAGTTTCCTTTTAGCATCCCGTTTTACAACAACCAGGATGACTTTGCTTTTCTGGCCGCTGCAAACCAACAAGGTAGCCTATGGGGCCTCGATCAGGTCTTTGTGGTCGGTGCAAGAAGGATTTTTGCCAAACTTCATGATCAGGCAAAAAAGCCCACCGTCAAAAGCATGATGGCAGATTACCTCAAGCGGGCAAACGAAGGCTTTCAGGCAGCATTTTCCACCGGACAGTTTGATAAAATCATCCTAAACAATCTACAGGAGGCAGATTTTGATCGAATCAAAGATGCTTTCCCAGATGAGGAATCGGTCGCGTTGCTCAATGGTCTCGAAGCAACCCAACGCATCTATAACCACTACTTCCAGGGCCGCTACTATGCAAATAATGCTGAACGCGGGCAGTTGATGAAACAGAATTTCATGAATTATTATGTGCCAGCCTCTCAAAAAGGAGAAGTCAAGGCGGTGCTGAAGTTTGGTCAAAATCACATGGGAAGAGGCCTTACTCCAACGAATATTTTTGACATCGGCAATACCGTATCGGAACTGGCAGAGATGAATGGCAGTCGTTCGCTTCATATCGCTTTTGAAGGTATTGAGGGCCAATCGTTCAATGCGCTGGAGGGCGGCGCAAGACCATTCTCTGACCTGGACAATAAACCAGAAGCCATTCAAAAACTCTGGGAGCGAAAAAAGGTGGACTGGAAAGAAGGGGAATTTTTGGTTATTGACATGCGCTCCCTGCGAAATCTCGCGTGGAAAAAGCGCGATCTTCAACTGAAAGCTTTGGTCTTTAACTATGATCTTCTGGTCCTGGTTCCTGAAGCCCATGCAGTGAGACCATTAGATTGATCAGAGACCTTCATGCTACGCAATCGCAATCTTCTGCTGCTGGGTCTGGTTTCTCTGCTGACTGATATGTCCTCACAGATGATTTATCCGCTTCTGCCAGCTTTCCTGGCCGGATTGGGTGCTGGGCCTGTAGGCATTGGATTCATCGAAGGATGTGTGGAAAGTCTGGCTGCAATCGGTAAGGCCCTCAGCGGCCGTTGGTCCGATCGCCTTCGGAAAAGAAAACCCTTCATTTTTGCTGGCTATGGCTTGGCTGCCGTCGCAAAAGCCAGTCTTTTTCTGGCAGGCAGTGCCGGGTATGTATTTGTTATTCGCTTTGCAGACCGTCTGGGTAAAGCCTTGCGTGGCCCGGCCAGAGATGCCTTACTGGCTGATAGCATAGACGAAACACAAAAAGGGAAGTCCTTTGGCTTTCATCGTGCGATGGACCGACTCGGAGCCATTTCTGGACCGGCCATCGCCATAACGATGTTATATTTTTTACCAAATCAAATTGAAGTAGTGTTATTGGCAGCTGGTATTCCAGCGCTGCTTGCCATCGCATTCATTTCCCCTGTCAAAGAGCCTCCATTATCTGAGGAGCCCCTGGTATCCGGAAGTACAAGCAAAGGTTTCTCGCCAGCCTTGAAGTGGTTCATCGCAGGGCAATTCATTTTCAGCCTGGGAAACAGCACCAATGCTTTTCTCCTACTAAAAGCAAGTGAATTGGGATTCTCTCTGATGATGCTGCCAGTACTTTGGATGGTGTACAATGCAATTTGCAGTATTTCTGCTCCTTTATTTGGCAGTTGGTCTGATCGAGTTGGCCGAAAACCGCTGATCGGATTGTCAATTTGCTTTTATGCATTGATGTATCTCGGATTTGGACTCGCCAATGACGCATGGCAATTATGGATACTGTTTGCTGGATATGGGATTTATTATGGCATG
>JBCBZF010001181.1:0-2054 GCA_039815525.1 Bacteroidota bacterium
AATTCACGTTCGATGTTCCCCCTCTGGCGGGCTATCAAATATTGCCACGTTTCACCTCCGATCTGGCGCTTCGTCCAGACCCAAGTGTCTCTTTTGCGACTGCAAATGATACCGTGGCAGAAAATGGAGGCAGCGCGACAGTCAGTATCACAATCACCAACCCGAATCCAGATGCAACGGACTTCCTCGTTTCAGTAACCGGAGGTACAGCGACAGCTGGTACTGACTTTGCGTTTGCTGACACCACGGTCAGCGTTGCGGGTTGCGATGATGTAACCATTGATCTGACGATCACCATCACGGATGACATGGATACTGAAGGCGACGAAACCATCGAATTGAGCATCAGCAACCTGACCAATAATGCGACAGCAGGAACTGATGCGCTGGAAGTGGTCATCACAGATGACGATGGTGTCTCCATCGACAATCTGCTACCCGCCAACGCCATTCGTCTCTATCCAAATCCTGCCAGCAGCAGCCTACAGCTCGACGCGCAGATTCGTCTGGACGAGGTGGTGATTCTTAACACTGTTGGACAGGTAGTCATGCAAAAAGAAATCAATGCACAGCAGGCAGAATTAAACGTATCGGCCCTTCCGGTTGGCATGTACATTCTGCAGGCTCGTTCCGAAGAAGGCAACTGGACTGGTCGCTGGATCAAGCAGTAAGCTTTCTGTATCGTAGAAATATGCAAGGCCGTCCGTCTGGACGGCCTTTTTTCGTATCTTTGACAGGCATGCAGTACAAAGATTATTACCGGGTTCTGGGGGTGGCACGTTCTGCCAGCGAAGAAGAAATCCGCAAAGCCTATAAAAAACTGGCCATGCGTTGGCACCCGGATCAAAATCCGGATAATCCGCAGGCGGAAGAAAAGTTTAAGGAGATCAATGAAGCCAAAGAAGTATTGCTCAATGCTGACTACCGGCGAAGATATGATCAAATGGGGGCCAATTGGCAACATGCCCGCGCAGGCGCAGGTGCAAATGCACGACCTGGTACGCCCCCACAAGAAGCGGAGATCAACAATATTTTCTCCATTTTCTTCAATGAGATCTTTGGAAACCGCAGTGCTCCCCGAGCTGGTAAAAATCGTCAGGGAAACCTAAAAATCACCCTGGATGAAGCCTATTCTGGTATTCAGGAGACCTTACAGTTTGAGGGAAAAAGATTCAAGGTCAAAATTCCACCAGGGGTTTCCCATGGACAGATTCTTAAACTAAAGGGGAAAGGAAAAGATGGAAAAAATGGCGGAATGAGTGGAGATCTTATGATCAAAATTCAAGTCATTCCCCATGCACGCTATACCCGGAAAGGGGATGATCTTTACCTGGAGAAAACCGTCAGTCTGTACGATGCGGTTTTAGGCAGGAAAGTTCCCATTCAGACCCTCAAAGGGAAAATGGGTGTCGCAATCCCACCTGGCACCCAATACGGCGACAAGCTCAAACTAAAGGGACTTGGCATGCCGATATATGACAATCCGCGCTTTTTTGGCAGCCTATATCTGACCGTCAAAATCAAGATTCCGAAACGATTGACCGCAAAACAGAAAGAACTGTTTGAACAACTGGAAGCCCTTACATCCTAATCGCCTCTATCATGACCAAACACACCACCTTCTTTGTCTTTTTGGTACTGCTTTTCACTTTCTCCTGCCAAAAGAAAACCGAAGAGACCCAAACCGATACCAGCAATGCACGCCTTGCCAAGAGCCAGGCCGAGATTGATGAAGGCAAAATTACCGGCTTTCTACAGGAACAGAAATTGACGGCAGAATCAACCCCAGACGGTCTTTATTACATCATTGAAGAACCCGGTGGGGATGAAAAGCCAACCCTTCGTTCAGTGGTGACTGTTCATTATAAAGGCACCCTCCTCAACGGAAAAGAGTTTGACAGCTCTTATGGCAAAAATCCCCTCAGAATTCGCCTGGCACAATTGGTAAAGGGTTGGCAAAAAGGCATCCCCTTGATCGGAAAAGGAGGCAAAATCACCCTGAGTGTCCCTTCTGAACTGGGTTATTGTGCAGCCTCTAACCCAGCCGTGGGGCC
>JBCBZF010000367.1:0-6299 GCA_039815525.1 Bacteroidota bacterium
ATGCGATCTCCTTGGGGTAAGTGAGGGGCAATCGAAGATTGATTTTGGGCAAGCAGGACAGGTTGGAAAAAGATGGTACTGAGAAGGATAAGGAAGAAAAAGTGTTTGGTATCCATTCGGATCACAGATTGTCAGATTTCATGACAGAAGCATCGGGAAGACAATCATAATGGAGAGCAGTGGGTTTCCCAATTGGAATAGATGGGATATGCTGCGCCCCAATGTTAGTTTTTGTGCTTAGGGGCAGGAGAAAGATTTGTGAAAAGAACGCTCTTATCAGGAACATTTTTTACGCTAATCTGGTATTCATCCAATAGATACCCACAACCCTACGCTTGCATGACTGGGCCTGAACGTATTGTCAAAAAGCTGGTGCTAATTTGGTGTTTGTGCACCCTGAAATTGGTGTCGCCGCCATTGGCTGCGCAAGTTTTTTCCGATCAATATTTTCGGAAAAATGCCGAAAAGGGTTTGGAGATGGTTTACAATTGTCAATTTGAAGCTGCTCACAAACATTTTTCAAGCTTAGACGAGGCATATCCTGCGCACCCTGCGCCACAATTTCTTCTGGGACTCAATCGTTGGTGGCAAAGCTATATTTCAACCACTGATGTTTACCACGAAGCCATTTTCTCACATTTGAAAACGGCCCGAAAGCGAAATCAGTCTTTTAAAAATCGGTCGGAATTTGCGTTGGAGTACGCTTTTTTTCAATATATGATTCTGGCTTTTCAAGCCCGTCTCCACATCCTGCGGAAGGAATATTTCAGTGCTGCCAATACGGGGCGTAAAGCTTTACCGCATTTGAAAGCGGGCTTTCAGTATGCTTCTCAGAGTCCGGAATTCTATTTTAGTTCGGGCATTTATCATTATTACGCTGAGACATATCCCAGGCAGCATCCGGTGGTGCGGCCTTTTATGGTATTTTTCCCTGATGGAGATGCGGAACTTGGGCTAACAGAACTTGAACAAGCGGCTGCCAGTCGGAACTTTACCCAGACAGAGGCAATGTTTTATCTGGGAGACATTTACCTCGATAAGGAAAATCAAAGAGAAAAAGCGCTCACAATCAAAGCCCGTTTAACGCAAAAGTACCCGGCTAATCTTTGGTTCAAAGTCGACTATGCCCGGGCGTTGATTCTTACAGAGGAAGTCGGATCTGCACGTCCGATTTTGGAGGAAATTGTCCGGGACTTTGAACGCCAGGTGGATTACGCCACCAAAAGACGTAGCAGTGCCAATGGCGCAATGACCAATCTGACGATGATGCATGCCTATCATTGGTTGGGACGGGTATACCAGACCCAAAAGATGGCACAGTCAGCTGCTGATCAATTTGTGACCAGCCTTAAAATGGCTGAATTGGCGCAGCTGACTGGCAATCCGCTTTTGCCTGCCAACCATTATTATATAGCTGAGATAGCCGAGCAACAGCAAAGATTCCCCGATGCAATTAAGCACTATGAGCACGCCCTCCAACTGCCGGATAATGAATCAGTCAGGAAAAAAGCGAAAGAGGGGCTGCAACGTCTCAAAGCAGAGTGACCTTTATGCATAGCCACCAGTACCACCAAAAGTTGGCGGAACCTGTGGGCTCTGGTTACCTGCTTTGATCTCTCCGTGCATGGCTTCAAACTTTTCGAGATTGTCTCTCAATGCCATCAACAAACCCTTTGCATTCTGAGGGGTCATGATGACACGGCTGCGTACCTCTCCCTTTGGTGTCCCAGATAGAACCTGGACAAAGTCGAGGATGAACTCCGAATGGGAATGTGAAATGATGGCGAGGTTGCTGTAAACACCCCGGGCTACTTCTGCACTGAGTTCAATATTTAGCTGGTTTCCCTGTGGTTTTTTCTCTTCCATAATCTTTTTGCTACACAATTCTACAAAGTCAGCCTGGTGAACAATATTTCGTCAGGCTGGGTCCACATTGATGATGATGCGGAGGGTTTTTAGAGGCGCTTCGGTATAATACTCTTCAATTGCTTTCTGAAGGGCAGTACGCACACTTTGAGGATTAAGTTGTTTGCTGAGTTTGATCAAAAATTGCATCCGGTACTGATTCCGCACCCGCCCGACCAGGGCATAATCAGGACCAAGCAGATTGGGACCAAAGAGGGGCTTGAGCATTTTATGAAGTCTGAGACTTTCCTGCTCAATAAAGTTGTGGTCTTTGTGTCGAAACTCAATCCGTACTAGGCGGGTAAAAGGTGGATAGCCCAGGGGCTTACGATTCGAGGCTTCCAGTCGGAAAAAATCTGCGTAGGGTTTCTGCAGGTGTTTCAGTACGACATTGTCAGGCATCATGGTCTGGATGATGACCCGCCCCTTTTTATGGCTTCTTCCGGCACGTCCACTCACCTGGGTGAGGAGGTTGTAAGCATTTTCATACGCCCGGAAATCCGGGAAGCTGAGTAGGTTATCTGCATTAACAACCCCTACCAGGGTAACATTTTCAAAATCCAGTCCTTTTGAGACCATTTGTGTTCCGACAAGAATATCGATTTGTTTGTTTTCAAACCGGCTGATGATATGCTGAAACCCCATTTTGGAACGGGTGGTATCCAGGTCCATGCGCTGAACCACATGATCAGGTAAGAGTTCAGCTACCTGTTCTTCAATGCGCTCAGTCCCGATACCAGAACGGCGCATCGTAAAATTGGAACAATTGGCGCATTTTTGAACCTGAAATTCAGTATGCCCGCAATAGTGACAGCGCAGCTGGTTGCGCTCTTTATGGTAGGTCATGCTGATATCACAATTGACACATTGCGGCACATGTCCACAGCTATCACAAATCAAAAATGGTGAGTAGCCACGGCGGTTTTGGAATAGGATGACCTGTTCCTTACGTTCCAGCGTTTGTTGTATGGCTTCCTGCAGTGGTGTGGAAAAAACCCCATTGACCAGACGTTTTTTACGTTGCACCCGCATGTCGACGATCTCAATTTCCGGTAATTGTGCATCCGTCGCCCGCTTGGTCAATTCTACCAGATGGAATTTGTTTTTTAATGCATTTGCATAGGTCTCAAAAGCTGGTGTGGCAGAGCCTAAGACAACCGGACAATTGGCGACCTGGCTATAATACACAGCAAGATCACGTGCCTGATAGCGGGGCGCTGGTTCATATTGCTTGAAGGAGTGATCGTGTTCTTCATCTACCACGATCAGGCCCAGTTGCTGAAAGGGGAGAAAAACAGCTGATCGCACTCCAATGACCACCTGATAGGCTCCGGCCCTAACTTTGTGCAAAATCTCTACTCTTTCCTGATCGTTGAAGCGACTGTGATAAATACCCACTTGTTCTCCAAATTCGCTTTTTACCCGGTCGATGATCTGCTTGGTCAGTGTGATCTCTGGCAAAAGGTAGAGCACTTGTTTTTTCTGGGCCAGCGCTTCTTTGATTAATTCTATGTAAATGTGGGTCTTGCCGCTGCCAGTAATGCCGTGCAGGAGCACGGGCTTACGCTTCTTCTCTGCCATGAAGGCCCTGATCTGCTTAAGCGCTTCCTCCTGCTCAGGATTAAGGATGATCTCTTTGTTGTGCTGCTTGTAGCCATAAAGCGCCAGGCGGTCTACTTGCACCTTTTCCTCAACAACAAAGCCCTTCTTGATCAGGGCTTTGGCGACCTGACTGGTGATGTTCAATTCTTTGAGCGTCTCGGTTTTGGGAAGAGGCTTGCCTTGGAAGAAAGCCTGCGTCAGGCGCATCAGCAGGTTTTCTTGCGAATTTGCACGTTTAAGGGATTCAAAGGCGGCATTCAGATTCTCTTCAACTTCCATGGCTGGACTCAGTTTGAGAAAAGCTTTCATCTTGGGTTGATAACTTTCCTCTACTTGCTGAAACAAGCGAATGTAGCCACGTGCGGCCATGGTTTTAAGCCGTGGATTGGGGTTGACCATTTCCCAGATTGCGGCAATTTCCTTGAAATTGAGGACTGGCTGGATAGATAATGCCTCCATCAGGACATATTCTTTATCGTCCAAAGGCAAATCTTCCCAGGCAAGATTTTCAACCATTTCTACCCGTAAAGCGCTTTCTGGCTTGAGTCCCATGGGAAGAGCCGCTTTGAAAACCTCCCCTTCTGTGCACATATAGTAAAAAGAAATCCAGGCAAATAGCTTCAGATGAATCGGACTGAGAATGGGGGTCTCGTCAAGTATTTCTTCAATTGGTTTTAATTTTTTTGCCTCAGGTTCGGAAATTTCAGGTAAGTCTCGGATTATTGCGGTATAGATTTTGCTTTTCCCGAAGCTAACCAGAACGCGCTGCCCAATCTGGAGCTGCCCGAGCTGGTGTTCTTTGATCCGATAATGGAAGTTTGATCGGACGGGTAATGGGAGGATGACTTCAGCAACGACTGGCAATGGAAGAATTGGTTTGCTAATATTATTAGCCCAATTTAATAAAATCTTCAGCACTTGCCAGAATGGGGCTAAGTTTTCCTGAGAGAATGCACAAACTTCCAAAAGGTGACGGAAGAGAAAAATCTACATCTAAATACATGTTTTAGAAGGGTGAACGCATGTATGGATGAATCGGGGCCTATGGGCCTCCATTTGGGGTAACAGAGAGACAAGTTGTCACAAATTGGTTAGGAGGAACAAAAATGGATGACTGTCTGGAGCATGAGCTTTGGATAGCCAGCCCACAATAGAAGGAACCAAAACATCGGAATATCTTGTGTTTCACAGGGTGTTTCGGAGGATAGATGAAAAAGGATATGATATCAAGGCTAGCTTTACTCTTTGCCCTTCTTTTCTTTGTTTCGACCACATTTGGCCAGGAAATCACACAACTGGCGGCTGAGCCCCGTGGAGACAGCGTGCGGATCAGCTACACTTTGGAAGATTCAGACAGCAATCGTACATATCTGGTAGATCTGAAAGGGATCGTCAATGGCGATACGATCGCTTTGCAGCAGCTCAGCGGTGATCTGGGCGATGGGATAAGCGTTGGCCAACATGAAGTGCTCTGGGATGCGCTCAGCGAACTGGGGCGCTTTGATGGCAGTGTATCCTTTTATATCACTGCTTTACCCTCCTTCTCATTTACAGCGCCAGGTATTGGAGAGACTTACGGCCGGGGCAAACCCATAGTGTTTAGTTGGTATGGCGGAAATGCACAGGAAGACGAGTTGCTGGTAGAACTGTATCAATACGATAAATTACTGGATACACTGACTACCCTGAACAAAGTAGACAACTATACCTGGAAGATACCCAATAATCTTCCTCCTGATGGAGGATACCGGATCAAGCTCACCGGCGGAAGCCTCAGCGGAATCAGTGAGTTCAGCAATAGTTTTACTGTAACTGGAAAGAAAAAGAAATGGTACTGGATCGCGGCTCCGATTGCTGCCATCCTGGCCGGGGGGACCTATCTAATTGTCTCTTCTATTTTACCGCCTCCCTGTGATCCCGAAAACGATCCACGCTGCAACTAAACCATGAACACTTCCCAAACCAACTTCAACGACATGAGCCGAAGTAACGCGCGCAAATCTGTTGAGCGCTTCCCAATACGCATCCTGTTGATCTTTGCTCTGGTAATGGGGGCAGGGCATCTTCAAGGCCAAAGCTTTACGACTGTCACTGCACCAGCCCTGGTAGGGATTGAAAATGCCACAGTAAGATGGGCAGATATCGACAACGATGGCGATTTAGACCTGATTGCGATGGGGCAGGATGGGTTGGGATCCAATAAGACTGCCGTTTATCGGAATACTGGGGGGAATTTTAGTGAGATCACGACTGGTACCATTGGTGCATTGCCAAACCTTGAAAAAGGCGCATTGGCAGTTGGTGATTATGACAATGACGGATTCATTGATTTGTATTACTCAGGTTCGACGACCAGTAACACCGCACAGTCTTTTGCTTTCCTAAATGATGGCACTGGTACGGGAGATTTTATTCTGGATCCTACTGCCAGCTCAGCCATTGTCCCTTTATTTGATGCTTCGGCTGACTGGGGTGATTATGACAATGATGGGGACCTGGATTTACTGATCGCCGGCCGTAATCCTTCTAATGGAATCAATGCGCGTACCACTGTTTATACCAATTTGGGGAACAGTGTGTTCATTGAAGATGTCTTTGTTGCCAGCCAGTTGACTGATATTCATTCCGGCTCAGTTGAATGGGGGGATTATGATCAGGACGGAGATTTGGATATCCTGATGACCGGTACGGATGCATCGGGTTTATCCGCAATGATGTCTTCGGCCGCCTTCAGCATCGAGGCGCGCAGCAGCGAGCAGTCACGGGTACAGAAGATCAAGGCGCTGCATGAC
>JBCBZF010000887.1:0-3078 GCA_039815525.1 Bacteroidota bacterium
GAGTTTTTCCCCTCGTGACGCTCTCAGGTGATCCCTCTCCCTGGCTGGCTTCTGTTCAAACAGCAGCAGCCGAGCGAGACTATTGCTCCGAAGTGGTGACCCGGAACCAGAGGCAATGGATACCTATTTACACCAACTACAAATGGTCGGACTGGACAAGCTCCACCAGGCAGGATACAGTGGCGAAGGCGTTCTGATTGCGGTGTTTGACAATGGTTTTCTGGGCGTAGATACCATCAATGGTTTTGAACATCTTTTTCGGGAAAACCGGATCTATGCAGCCCGTGATTTTGTGGATGGAGACGACAATGTCTACGAAAGCTGCAATCATTGCCGACATGGAACGAACGTATTGTCTATTCTGGCGGCAAAGATGCCGGGCTACCTGATCGGGACCGCACCCGATGCCAGTTATCTTCTTCTCCGAACAGAGGATGATTCAAGAGAGAACCCCCAGGAAGAAGACAATTGGCTGGCAGCAGCTGAATATGCCGACTCTCTTGGTGCACAGGTATTCACAACTTCCCTCGGCTATTTTGACTTTGATGGGGAAGAAAATGATTACCAACTATCTGATCTGGACGGCAATACCGCAACCATTACCCGCGCGGGCGACATCGCTGCATCTAAAGGCATCATCGTGGTCAATAGCGCAGGAAATTCAGGCACTCGGGGCATCAATGCACCGGCCGATGGTGATTCCATTCTGGCCATTGCAGCGGTTGACCAGTGCCAGGACCTGGCGCCATTCAGCAGTAGAGGCCCCAGTTTTGATGGTCGGATCAAGCCAGAGTTAGCAGCGATGGGTTCTGGCAATACACTTTTACGGCATGATGGCAGTTTGGCCCGTGGCTCAGGAACGTCTTTCTCCTGCCCCATTATCTCAGGTTTAACTGCCTGTCTGCTACAAGCGGCTCCCAACGCCTCCAATCTTGAGATGTATGATGCGCTTTTCCAATCCGCCAGTCAGTTTGACGCACCCGACTTTGACATCGGATATGGCATACCTGATGGCGCAGAAGCCCTGCGCATCCTTGCTGGATCTGAGGCAATACAAAAGGGACCAACAGACTTTCCCCTCAGCATTTTATACCCCAATCCAAACCAGGGCGCATTTGATCTGATTTTCCAACCCAATGCGCTGCCGGCAAGGATAGAAGTAGACATCATCGATTTACAAGGGAGGAGCGTTTTTCAAGACGTTTTTTCTCTCTCTGCCATCCGCCCACAAATCCACATTGAAACCGCTTTACAGGCTGGCTTGTACCATATCAACCTTCAGGAGATGGAAAGTGGGCAGCGTTTGGAAGGAAAAAAATTATGGATTCGCTGATGATTTTTCTTTGTCCTCAAAAAAGAGGCTGCTACCTTTTGGGCCAAAACTGAACCAGCTTATAAAGCAGTCTCCAACGTACGAACCTCTACCCCACCCCCGATGTCTATTCTATTCGACAGTTTTACCGAATGGCGAGACTATCTCGCGTCTCAGGAAAGCCCGCCCTGGCAAGCCGTCATTGATTATGAAGTAATCGAATTGGGACATCCAGAAGATCAAATCTGGCCTCGATTGGAACAAACCTATGCCGTCATGAAAGACGCGGTCCAGTCTGGTCTGGAACAGGACATGCGCTCAATCAGCGGCATGATCAACAATGGCGCAAAAAAAGTCCGCGATTGTGAGATTCAGGTTTTGGGGCCGGCATTTCAACTTCTGCTTGCCAATACTCTTTCGGCCAAAGAGGTCAATTCCTGTATGGGCCGGGTGGTAGCCGCCCCAACGGCTGGTGCATCTGGCATCATGCCCGGTGTATTGGTTACGCTCGAAGCACTGCACCCGATTCCGAAGCAAACCTTGATAGAGGGAATGCTCATTGGGGCTGGTATTGCACTTATCATTGAGAAAAGGGCATCCATTGCTGGATCGGTTGGTGGTTGTCAGGCGGAGACCGGAACCGCTGCTGCGATGGGAGCGGGTGCCATCGTTCATTGTCTGGGCGGAGATTTCGAACAAATTTGTGAAGCAGTGGCGATCACAATTATGAATATGCTGGGGTTAATTTGTGATCCGGTAGCAGGTCTGGTGGAAGTGCCTTGCGTCAAACGGAATGGTTCGGCATCAGTGATCGCCTTTGCTTCGGCCCAGATTGCCCTGGCCGGTGATTCTGCTATTATTCCGGTAGACGAAGTCATTGATGCAATGGGAGAAGTCGGGGCGTCCATGGAGGAACGTTATAAGGAGACCGCCCTGGGCGGAATTGCCGATACGCCAACTGCTCGTAAGATTGAAGAAAAGGTTTTGGTCCAAAAAGTAGAAGAGGCCGAAGAATAGCACGTTTTTTGCGCTGAAAAAGAAGATAATTTCCTATGCACAAGCACCTCATCTTTTGCCTTGCCTGTTTATGCTCATTTACCTCTCTCAAAGCCGAAAGAGTCCTCCAGGGATTTGATTTCGAAACAGGTGATTGGGTGATGATTGGCGTTCCACTTCACAATTACCAGAAGCTTCCCATGCAGGAAGATTTGCGAACGTTCATTACCCGGGATCGGCAGTTTTTGACAGAGATCAAGAACGCATGGGACCTTGAAAGGACCTTCGCAGACAAATGCGATTATCACTACGCACTCAAACTGTATAAGTCAGGCATACTGATCAAGACCATCAATGTCAATCTGTATTGTGGGTATTTGACCATTGGAGGAACATCCTACGCTTTCGATCCCACCGAATTTGATCGCTTTACCAATCATGGGAATCCCATCTCCTGGTCCCGGATTTCTTTTGGTGATATCACCAAACTCAAATCAGCCATTAATAAGCTGGAAGCGGCTCCCAACGTCTATTGGTATGAAGATGTAGAGCAATACAAATACGAAGGCTATTTCATGTTACAGTTCAACGGTCTGCCCTGGAACACTGATCGGGATTCTCTGATGCAAGTGGTTGGGAGCAAGATTCAGCAAGTCAGCGGAACCAGCGCTTTTCACCTTCAGAAATACTTTTACATTGTGCGGGGAGCAAAAGTCTCCGTTTCCTATCTCGTCAATTGTGATCCTGATTTGGCCACCGAAATGGCGCGC
>JBCBZF010000532.1:0-5028 GCA_039815525.1 Bacteroidota bacterium
CAAAAGAAGAGAACAATGTTTCACAGAGATATGAACCTTTTTGATGCTTTTCTTTCTGTATAAATGGAAAAACAAATAGCGTGCCATTTATGTGTGGGAAGAAGGGAATGGGAGAATAAGTGTCTTCTGACCCTGATTCTTAACATACAGATTAAGATGCCAGCGGGAAGAGTGGCGGAAAAAGTGGTCAAATGCGATGAGAATGCCTGGAATTATTTGATCCCACGCTGATTGAGCATCTGCCGGTATTGATTGGCATAGGCTTCATGCTCCCGGATCGTCTCTGAAAACTTGTGATAGCCTGAACCATCAATCTTAGCGCAGAAATAATAGTACGCATGCCGTTCACCATTCAGGACAGCATCAATTGAAGGGATAGAAGGCGTACAAATGGGACCCGGAGGCAGCCCCGGATAGAGGTACGTATTGTAAGGAGAATCCACCTGGAGGTGCTTATTGAGAATGCGTCGCAGAGTGAAATCTCCAACCGCAAATTTGACCGTTGGGTCTGCCTGAAGTGGCATGCGCTTGCGAATGCGATTGAGATATACACCGGCAACCCTGGTTTTCTCATCATTCTGATTGGTTTCTTCCTCGACAATAGAGGCCAGTGTCATCACTTCGAGGCGATTTAACCCAAATTTCTTCCGTTTGGCATTGCGCTCTTCATTCCAAAAGCGCTTATACTCTTTAAACATGCGCTCAAAAAACTCTTTGGCACTGACATTCCAATAGAGTTCATAGGTATTTGGAATGAAAACGGTCATGGCAGTAGAAGGTGTCAGACCATTGTGCTTACCGAGAAATTCACTGTCATTCATGACGTCGAGCAAATCTCTCTCAGACATTTCAAGCTGTTTGGCAGTATGTGCGGCCAATTGTTCCTTGTTGCGAAACTTGACAAAGGAATATTTGACTGGTGTTTGGCGACCGGAACGCAATAATTGAATCAATTCACGGGTGCTCATCCCATCGGTTAATATGTATCGACCCGGCTTGACATGGCGGGGGTAATTCATTTGTTCCGCTACCCAGTGAAAGGCTTCGGGATCAGAGATCAATTTTTCTTCCAACAACTTCTGCCCAATTTGCCGATAATCTGCTCCGGTAGGCACAAAAAAGTCGACCGCCTTCGCTTCCGGCGTCATTACATTGGCTGAGAAAATTTTTTGATAATAACGAAAGCCCACAAAAAGGCCCAGGATAAGAGCACCGATAATGATGGTACGGGTCGCGCTTTTTGGCATAGTCAAGGCATGTTTTCTGCAAATTACGTTTTTTCAGCTGAATGGTTGACGGGCAAATGCTTAAGTTGACTCATCAATTGACCAAATAAGATGAAAGAACGCGTTCAGGATTCACACAAATACAAACTTTGGGCCAGCAATCTTGCGGCCAATGGATTGGATGTCCACGGAATAGAAGAACTTTACACTCGATATCGCCACAATGGCGAGGCGCTGTTTTCACTGCTCCTGCTGGATGCGACCACGCCAGAGGGAGATAAAATTCCACCCATTTGCTTTCTAAAAGGAGAGGTAGTTTGTGTGATGGTGGTTTTGATCGATCAGGACAGTGGTGAAAAATACAACCTGCTGGTCCGGCAGCGACGTATCTGCAACGGAGATTTTATTTATGAACAGGTAGCAGGCATGGTCGACATTGATGATGATCCGCACGATGTGGCCGTGCGTGAAACTGCCGAAGAGGTTGGGATTCAGGTGAAAAAAGAAGATGTCATTCTTCTGAATCAGACGCCCTATTTCCCTTCTACCGGAACCTCTGATGAAGCTTTGTACTTTTATTATTGTGAGCTAAAGATGTCGGCGGCAGAGATTGCATCTTATCACAATCAGCAAATGGGGGTCATTTCAGAGCATGAGCGGATTTACACTCATCTGGCCACAATAGAAGAAGCCCGTCGGCTCATTACGAACACCAACGGGCTGTTGAATATTTTTCTCTATCTCGAACAAACAGGTCAATCAGTGTAGGGACAAGGCATGTCTTGTCCTTGTTGTTAACCGTTCATCGAGAGCAGGAATTCATCATTGTCCTGGGTATTGCCCATGCGTTCCTGCAGGAACTGCATGCCTTCCACTGGATTCATATCGGCCATGAACTTGCGCAACAGCCAGATCCGGCTGATATCGGCAGCATCCATGAGTAGGTCTTCACGACGGGTGCCGGAGGCATTGACGTCGATTGCAGGATACATCCGGCGGTTGGCCAGACGACGGTCGAGCTGAAGCTCCATGTTACCGGTACCTTTGAATTCCTCAAAGATCACCTCGTCCATGCGCGAACCTGTTTCAATCAGGGCGGTCGCTAGAATCGTCAGTGAGCCACCATCTTCGATGTTACGGGCCGCACCGAAGAAACGCTTCGGCTTGTGCAGGGCGTTGGCGTCCACACCACCGGAGAGAATCTTACCAGAGGCTGGCATCGCAGTATTGTGTGCACGGGCCAGACGGGTAATGGAGTCCAGGAGGATGACCACGTCGTGGCCGCATTCGACCATTCTTTTGGCTTTCTCCAACACAATAGACGCTACCTGTACATGGCGATCAGCAGGCTCATCAAAGGTAGAAGCGATGACTTCACCATTGACATTGCGCGCCATATCGGTAACCTCCTCCGGACGTTCATCAATCAGCAGAATGATGAGATAAGCTTCCGGGTGATTGGCTGCGATTGCATTGGCAATTTTTTGCAGCAAAATGGTTTTACCTGTCTTGGGCTGTGCCACAATCAGACCACGCTGGCCCTTACCAATCGGGGCAAAAAGATCCAAAATCCGCATGGACAAATCACGTGGGTTCTTCTTGTCAGCCAGTGAGAATCTATCCTGAGGGAAAAGTGGGGTCAAATGATCGAAGTAAATGCGATCTCTGATTTGCTGTGGGGTACGACCATTAATGGTTTCGACCTTCAGCAGGGCAAAATATTTTTCGCCTTCCTTGGGCGGACGAATTTGTCCGTAAACGGTATCTCCGGTTTTCAGACCAAAGAGTTTGATCTGAGACGGCGAAACATAAATATCGTCTGGTGAGGAAAGGTAGTTGTATTCTGATGAGCGCAGGAAGCCATAGCCTTCAGGGATGACTTCCAGAACGCCCTGGTTGGCGATGACGCCATCCAGTTCAATGCGGTGGCGAATATCAGCTTTGCGCTGACGTTCTCTATCTCTTTCTTCCCGGTCGCGGTCCCGATCACGGCCACCCCGGTCGCGGTCATTGCCGCGGCGATCATAATGATCATTTCGGTCGTTGCGATTGTTCCGTCCCCGTGATTTACGTTGTGGGCGGTCTCGATCCTGATCGCGGTCTCGATCGCGGTCCCGGTCCCGATCACGCTCTTTTTCACGTTCTGGCTCTGCTTCAGCCTCTTTTTCTTCCGCAACTGGCTCTTCGGCCTTTTTCACTTCTTCTTCTGCCGGCGCTTCTGCGACTACTTCTTCCGGGTCCTTTGCGGCCGCCTTTTTTCGAGGCGCGCGCTTACGGGTTTTCTTTTCCTCAACTGGCGCTTCCTCTGCTTCCGCTTCTGGCTCCTCCGTCTTTTCTTCTGCTGCAGGCGCTTCTTCAGCTTCTGGTTCCACTACGCGTTTCCGACGAGTACGCTTCTTCGGTTTTGCCTCTTCTTCTTCAGCCTCTGCATCATCGTCTTTCTTTTTCGCTTCAGCAGTTTTCTTTTTCGTCGTCGTACGACGGGTGCGCTTTTTGGGCTTTTCTTCCACCGGCGCTTCTTCCGCCGGCGCATCAGCACCATTGGCACCATCTGCCTGTAAGCTGGCAAGCTCACTCTCAGTCATCAGGGCCTGGCGGTCCAATATCTTGAAAATCAAATCCTGCTTGGCGAGCTTCTTATAATTCGGGATGCTCAACTTTTCCGCAATCTCTTGTAGAGATGCGACATTGTTGTTGTTCAATTCAATTATATCGTACATACTGCACGTAAATAAATAATGGTTGTTCTCAATACTCCGTGAGAAATGGAATGAGTGATGGAGTTAAATGAGTGAAATTGATAAGTGATGAAGGATGTCAGATGAATTCCGACGAAGTGTGGTTCTGGTAGGAATCGGAAGGATGGATAGAACTACACCGCAAATGAAGGAAATCCCCCTTAGTTTTCCAAACAATCCGTGGCTTAATTCAGGGTTTTTTCCCGCCTTTCTTACGAATCTAGTAAGCTTTTTGTTACTTCACGGAAAATTTTTCTTCCCATGTTGGAAATTCATAAGATCAGAAGTCAGACCGATGAGATCGTAGCCGGCCTGAACCGTAAGGGAATTGCTGATGCCGATGACATCATTCAACAAATTTTGCAATTGGATCAGCAGAGACGATCCCTGCTTGTAGAAGTAGAATCACTCAAACAAGCTGGAAATGCTGCTGCAAAATCGATTGGCCGTCTGATGTCGGAAGGAAAAAAGGAAGAAGCAGAAGCGGCAAAGAAAACGTCTTCTGAGTCCAAACATCGAATCAAAGACCTGGATGAGCAGGTCAAACAGGTAGAAAAAGACACAGAACAGCTTCTCATTTCTCTGCCCAATACACCCCATCAGGATGTGCCAACAGGGAAAACACCCGAAGACAATGTCGAAGTTGCGCAAAATGCTGTCCGGGTCAATTTTGACTTCGAACCGCTTCCGCATTGGGATCTGGCGCGTAAACATGATCTGATTGATTGGGAACTGGGCGTCAAGGTAACTGGGGCAGGCTTTCCGGTTTTCAAAGGAAAAGGTGCCCAACTTTTGCGTGGGTTGATTCAGTTCTCTTTGGTCCGGGCCGCCGCTGCTGGTTATACCGAATATGTTCCGCCACTGGTGGTCAATGCTGATTCCGGCTATGGAACCGGGCAGTTACCTGATAAAGAAGGGCAGATGTACCACATTCAGACGGAGGATTTTTACCTGATTCCGACTGCTGAGGTACCACTGACCAATTTGTACCGTAATGTCATCGTCTCGCCCAAGGACCTACCGATTCAGCTTTGTGGATATACGCCTTGTTTTCGTCGGGAAGC
>JBCBZF010000714.1:0-3911 GCA_039815525.1 Bacteroidota bacterium
ACATGCTCTTTATTGGGGAGATCAAATGAGATATGAGCATTTTGACCTATCTGGATAGGATTAGGATAAATGCTGAGAAGATTCTTTTCTTGTTGAGTCAGAATCAGTCGCAGAGGAGGAGTGGGTTCGTTATACTTGGGGATAAAACCTCGTGTTTCGCCGGTCAAATGGTTTTTTCCCTCCCACTTTCGATTCCTGAGATGGAGGTGGGGGATCATCCACGGCACAGACTCTCCATGCATAATGGAGGCTTGAACTTGAAAACTCGAGACTTCCAATTCCCCACCTTTATCACCTCGTAAAGGTTCGGATTTCTGGTATTCTGAAGCAGGATCGCTTTGCAGAAAAACCTGGCCAGAATCAGAAATAATGAGGTTGAGGGGGATACATTGTTCAACTTTTTCCCCTGACCAATCAAGTACTTCAATGTGCCCAGTCCACTTCCCCGTCAAGGCACTTTCTTTGACCGGCTGCCGGATAAGACTTGGAAAAATGCCTTCGCGTGCTAGCAAATTGCGATTGGTACCAAGATTCGCGAGTGCAATCTCTGCTACTTCATGACCTTTTGAGATCGCTTTTTCGTAAAACTCACGTGCAAGACCCAAATCTTGTTCTGTTCCGTGTCCTTTTTCATAGCAGACCCCTAACATGTAGTAGGCATTTACTTCTTCCTCGTATGAAGCCAAAGCAAAAAGATGGAATGCGCGGGTATAACTTTGCGTTTGCCCGAAACCTTTGTAATAAAGGTATCCAAGGGCATACATTGCAGGAGTATAGCGCGCGCTTGCCGCATAGTGAAGCAGACTGTCTGCCTTAGCATAGTTGATTTCAATTCCATGCCCTTCCATATAAGCCTGCCCTTTCAAAAAAGCAGCTGGAATGGCTCCTTGAATCAATAAACTATCTAAAATTTGATGGGCATGCAGTGGATCAAAATAGGAAGACTCTCCGTTAAGAAGGTAAAACTGGGCTAGCATTGTCCGTGCGTAAAAGCCGCCTGTTGCAGCTTTTTCGAGATAAACATCATGTGCCAGTTCAAAGTTTTGTTCTACTCCATTTCCAGTTTCATACTGCCTTGCAAGAAGTAAATCATTGATGTCTTCATCTGTTTCAAGGTAGGGCGCTTGCCCTAAACAGATGATCGGCAGAAAGGAAAATAGTAACAACCATCGGATCAAAAATAAGTGGTTCATGATTATGAATTTTGAATGATACATACATAGCCCGGGCGACATGGCGGCGCCGATGTGGTGTCATTCAAAACCGAAATAAAATCGAAACGAAGGTTGGTTGTTGGAAATAAAGATAGAAATGATTGTTGGAAAATAAAATGAAACCTGAACGTCAATCAATTCAAAATGAACAGAAGAAGTTTTGATTTATCACAAACCATTGAATGTGAGCGTATCCCGAAACGTGAAATATATCTATCTGTCTACCTTCAATTAATTGGAAGAGCCGCGCAAATGATACGCCTTTGGCTGGGTAAAGGTTCGCAAACCAACACTTGAGAGCGTCGCGCCCAGTCCACTGCGCTTCCGCCCGGACCAGGGCACTGGCGCACTGACCCGATCGCAACAATTCCAATATACGGTACCCGTATTCATGGCTTTCAGAATGGGCTCGGCACTTTCATAGCTGTCGGAATAGACTGCAGCGGTCAAACCATAATCAGTGTCCAGCATCAGCTCAATTGCTTCCTGATCACTGGCGACTTTCTGGATGCCGATGACCGGGCCAAAGGATTCCTCCTTCATCAGCTTCATGCTGTGGTTGACATCGGTGAAGACCGTGGGAATAAAGTAATAGCCTTTGCCTTCCCAGCGCTCCTCTCCATAGGCAATGCCTGCTCCTTTCAGGAGCGCATCCCCCGCCTGCTTTTGCAGGACATCCAGTTGTTCGCGCCGGGCCAAGGGACCAATCCAGCTGTCTTTGTCCAGGGGATCACCCACTTTGAGTTTGGCGGTCTCCGCTACAAAGGCCTCGACAAACTCATCATAAACGGCTTCATGCACATAAATCCGTTCTACCGCACAACAACTTTGACCTGAATTATAAAACGCACCTTCCACTGCCGCAGCTGCTACAGCAGGGATATTGGAATTGTCCTTGCTGACGTATAAAGGGTCTTTCCCGCCAAGCTCCATCTGACATGGCACCATTTTGGCGGCAACTTGCTCATAAATGTATTGTCCGGTCCGATGAGAACCAGTGAAATAATATCCGTCCAGGGGAAGTTTGAGCAGGGCTTCGCCTGATTCTTTCCCGCCAGCCACTACCTGAAAAACTGAACGGGGCACCCCCGCATCATGTAGAAGGTCTTCGATCCGAATGCCCGTCATGGTGGTGTACTCAGAAGGTTTGTACAGAACCGCATTGCCTGCGAGCAGAGCCGGAACAAAGACATTGACCCCTACCAGGTACGGATAATTCCAGGCCGATATGTTGGCAATGACGCCCAGCGGCTCATGCACAATTTTTTCTGTCAAGCCTGCTTCCTGCGTCATGACTTCATCAGCCAATGCCTTTTCCACATTGTCCAGCAACCAACCAATGCGTCCCCGGGCGCCATTGAGCTCATTGTGCGCCTGCCAGAGCGGTTTGCCCATTTCATTGGTCAGGGTGAGCGCCAAATCATCTTTGGCTTCCTCCAGCAACTGATCGAAACGGCGGATAATTTCTATTCGCTCCGAAAGCGGCCGGGCAGCCCATTTTTTCTGCGCGTCCCGGGCAACCTGATACACTTTTTCGATGACGTGAACCCGATCGATTTCTACTTCGGTGATCAGGGCTTCGGTGGCTGGATTGATGATGTTCATGATTGGGAAAAATGAATATTAAACAGAAATGAGACTGGATGTGTTTTGCGCGGACACATAGGTCCTGTTCTATTATCGGGTGGACACATAGGTCCTGTTTTATTAACGGGCGGACACATAGGTCCTGCCCCTATTCATCCTACTTTCACCACTTCAATCTCAAAGACCAGGGTAGAATTAGGCGGAATTGCACCCATGTCCCTTGGTCCATATCCCAGCGGCGAAGGAATCACCAGAGTGCCTTTGCCGCCTTCTTTGAACAAGGGAATGCCCAGATCCCATCCGGGAATCACACGTCCGGCCCCCAAATCAAAGCCAAATGGCTTCCCACGCTGATAAGATGAATCAAACATCTGTCCATTGAGCAGGCTGCCTTTGTAGTGAACCTGTACCGGCTTACCTTTTTCGGCTTGCGGACCAGTACCTTCTTCGGCTATATGGACATAAAAACCTGCTGAAGCTGGTTGAAGAGGCAGTCCTTTCTCAGCGGCCCATAGCTCGATTTCTTTGACCTCAACTTCCATCTGACGTTGGATAAATTCCTCGATCGCTTTACGCTGACGGGCTTCTTCTTCCCGTTGGTGGGCGAGATGTTCTTCCTCTGTCAAAATGTCTAAGAGTTCAATCTCAAAGATCAAACTGGCATTGGGGGGAATGGCTCCCTTGGCACCACGCTCGCCATAGGCAAGTTCCGGCGGTAAATACAAGGATCCTTTCTGACCGACACTGAATAATTTTAAGCCCAGATCCCAGCCCTGAATAACCTGTTGACCACCGACCTGAAACACAAAAGGCTGGTTGCGGTCTACGGAAGAATCAAATTTCTTGCCGTCCAGAAAGGTACCGGTATAATGCACCTTGACAAATTCTCCGTTTTCAGGTTTGCGGCCACTTCCATCCCCTTCGAGATGATAATAAATGCCTTCCTCAGTTTTTTGGAAGGAAATATTGCGTTTGGTCAAAAATTGTTCGAGCATATGATAGAAAATGAATAGAGACGCAATTTCGCAAAGATTCACCATATCCGCCTACTGAATTTTTCCTAATCTCGTTTATCCATCTCTAACCGACTATTGGAATGAAAAAAACTTG
>JBCBZF010001100.1:0-2384 GCA_039815525.1 Bacteroidota bacterium
CCAAAGATTCGTGAGGTAACTTTCTTCAGAGATTGCCTGATCATTCCATTCATACAATAAGTCGATATCACTTCCTTCAGAAAAATCATTTCTAAGCACGGAGCCAAATACCCATAACCTGGCGACATGGTGCTCTTTACACAGAGTCTGAATTTGGTTCAGATGTCTTGAAAGTATGTTGGGTAAACGGTCCATGATTCTAATATACGCAATTTGACCTGTTCCGATCACCGCAGGCTGCACAACCGATCAAAATCCATTAGCTTACGATCAAAAATGAATCGTCTGCTCACGATATTTCTGTTGACTTTCGCTGCCTGCCAACCAACTCATACGCAGGACGCATCGGCTGAAGGTACACCCAAGCCCCCCAATATTATTTACATTCTGGCCGATGATCTGGGCTATGCCGATTTGGGATGTTATGGCCAAACACGTTTCTCTACGCCCAATCTGGATCGTATGGCTGCGGAGGGGATTCGTTTTACGCAGCATTATGCAGGCAGTACGGTTTGTGCCCCATCACGGAGCGCATTGATGACGGGCTTACATGCTGGGCATGGACGTGTCCGGGGCAATTATGAAAGCGGTCCGCATGGCTTTGGCGCAGGCTATGAATTGGGGCCAGATGATAAAACCATGGCTGAATACCTCCAGGAAGCAGGCTATGCAACCGGTCTGGTCGGTAAATGGGGCCTGGGCGTCAATGCCACCACCGGTCGCCCCAATCTGAAAGGCTTCGATTCTTTTTATGGCTTTCTCAATCAAGGCCATGCCCACAAACAATTTCCTGAATATCTCTATCGGGACACTGTCAAAGAAACAATCCCTGAAAATCTGGATGGACAGCGTGGTCGCTATACCGGAGACATTTTCACGGAGGAAGCATTGACATTTATCCAGCAACATCAGGCTGCACCCTTTTTTCTCTACCTCTCCTATTCTACCCCGCACGCAGAATTATTGGTGCCAGATGACTCTTTATTTGATCGTTTTCGGGGGAAATATGAAGAAGTTCCTTACGTCAATGCCCGTCCGCCTCGTTTTGGAAGTTATGATTCACAGGCTGAGCCTTTTGCCGCTTATGCCAGCATGGTCTATCGGATGGATCGGGATGTGCAGAAGATTTTGGACCAATTGAAAGTGCTGGGATTGGATGAGAATACGGTGGTGATGTTCAGCAGCGACAACGGCCCGCATCGGGAAGGCGGCAGCAGTCCCGAATATTTTGACAGCAATGGTCCACTGCGTGGTATGAAAAGGGATTTGTATGATGGCGGGATTCGGGTACCGATGATTATGCGCTGGCCGGGAGGCGGACAGCAGAATGTTGTCTCTGACCATGTTTCGGCTTTCTGGGACATTTTGCCCACTTGCCTGGACCTTGCCGGAATTGACCAGGAATACGTGCAAACAGATGGCGTCAGCTTTGCCCCTTTGCTGCGGGGAGAAGTGCAAAACCAGAGCGCCCATCATTATCTCTACTGGGAGTTTCATGAGGCCAAAAGTTCACATCAAGCCATTCGAAAGCAGCAATGGAAAGCCCTGCGTTTTCATCCCGAAGGTCCGATTGAATTGTATGATGTGGAAGAAGATGCAGGTGAAATGAACAATGTAGCTGCCGATTTTCCAGAGGTCGTGGCACAGATGCATGCCATTCTCGACACCGTTCGCACCCCACATTCAATCTGGTCTTTAAAAACCGGAGATTGATCATTCCGCAAAGCTCACCTCCACTATTTCTGCAGTTAGACGTAGATTGGGGAAAAAGAAAGATGAGCAAGCATTTTATCTATCCTTTCCTGATGGTGTTGCTCGCCTGCGGCATGCTATCCAATCCCACGCCTTCGGCGAGCGGCGAAACCGATAAGTTGAATGTCCGCATCGACACCATTCTCTCCGATCTGCGCATTCCCTGGGGCATGGTATTCCTGCCCAATGGCGACATGCTCTTTAGCGAACGGGACGGCGAACTCAGGTTGTACAGCGAGGGAAAGCTCCACCCAGATCCCATTGCAGACGTACCAAAAGTCGTCTTTCGCGGTCAGGGTGGTTTGCTTGATCTGGAACTCCATCCTGACTATGCCAACAATGGCTGGCTGTATCTTTCTTATTCCTCTCCGGCGGCCAGTGGGGAGGGGGGCAAAGGGTCAAATACCGCCCTCATGCGCGCCCGCATCCGCAATCATCGCCTGGTAGACCAGGAAGTTCTGTTCAAGGCGTCTCCCAACTATGGTACCGCCCATCATTTTGGGGGTCGGATTGAGTTTGACCGGGAGGGTTTTGTGTATCTATCGGTCGGAGACCGGGGCGGCCGGGACGAGGTACAAACTCTCAGCACCATGCGTGGAAAAATTATCCGTTTGCATGATGACGGCCGCATA
>JBCBZF010001296.1:0-1630 GCA_039815525.1 Bacteroidota bacterium
CATTTTGAAGAAAGAAAGGTTTCAGGGGGAGAACGTAGAGGACAAGAGAGTGGTACTTTTATCGGGAGAGATTGATGATTTAGTGGGAAAATGAAAGATTTTTTATGATTGATTGATTTATGGAAGAAATTATTTGCCATTTTTGCATCCGGTTAATGTGAATCACCCATATCATCAACGCTACATAAATGAGTGCCCAAACAGAGCAAGCCACAGCACACATGAACAACCAATTGGCAGAACTTCAAAGCCGATACCAGGCGAAACAAGAGAAGTCTCTGTCTCTTGATATGACGCGCGGTAAACCTAGTCCAGAACAGCTTGACCTAAGCAATGCGCTCTTGGCGAAAGTTACACCAGAGGATTTTAAGTCCGCTTCCGGACTTGATTGTCGGAACTATGGAGGATTAGATGGTATGCCTGCTACCAAGCAACTGTTTGCTGATTTTCTTGAAGTTCAAGTATCGGAGGTGTTGGTTGGCGACAACGCCAGTCTTTCGCTGATGCACGACACCCTTGTCAATGCACTTTTGCACGGGGTAGTCGGGAGTGCCAAACCCTGGATTCAAAGCAACCCAAAGTTTATCTGTCCGGCACCAGGCTATGATCGCCATTTTAATGTCTGCCAACATACAGGCATTGACATGCTCACAGTAGACAATACCGCGGAAGGGCCCGATATGGATGCGGTGGAAAAATTGGTTGGACAAGATGATTCCATCAAAGGGATTTGGATTGTGCCACGATACAGCAATCCCACCGGTACAGTGTGTTCGGATGAGGTTGTGGATCGACTCGCAAAGATGAAAACGGCCGCTTCTGACTTCCGGATCATGTGGGACAATGCCTATGCGGTTCATCACCTGACCGATTCTCCCCGGCAATTGAAAAATATCCTTGCCGCCTGCAAAGCGGCTGGCCATCCCGATCGGGTATTTATTTTTGGTTCCACCTCCAAAATTACCTTTGCTGGTGCGGGCTTGGCGGCCATGGCTGGAAGTGAGGCCAATATTGATTGGATGCGAAAACATCGTTTCATGCAGACCATTGGGCCAGATAAGCTTAATCAGCTGCGTCATATTCGTTTTTTTCCCAACGGCATGGCAGACGTGGAAGCGCATATGAAAAAGCATGCTGCCATTTTGCGCCCTAAGTTCAATGCTGTTTTGGCCATTCTGGAAAGAGAGCTGGGGGGAAAGGGTATCGCTTCCTGGACCAATCCTGAAGGAGGCTATTTTATTAGCCTGGATGTGGCAGATGGCTGTGCCAAGCGCGTGGTCCAGTTGGCCGGCGAAGCCGGGGTGAAACTGACACCAGCAGGTGCATCTTTTCCTTACCGGACCGATCCGCGCGATCGTAACATCAGGATTGCGCCTTCTCTGCCTTCATTGCCGGATTTGAAAGAAGCTACTGAGGTATTGGCAATCTGTGTGCAATTGGCGGTCGCTGAGCAACAGTAAAGCGATATCTTGTCAGATATAAAAGAGCAGATTCTTTCTCAAAGCTGGATCTGGTGTGTACTGGAGAGCTGGAAAAAAGAAAACCAGTAAGTGTATGGCAGTTTCTTGAGGAGAAAAAATACGGGAGCCAGATGTACATCCGGCTCCCGTACTGTATTTCTGAAAGTGTA
>JBCBZF010000300.1:0-6922 GCA_039815525.1 Bacteroidota bacterium
GCCCGGCGTCACCATCTCGTATATGATTCAGTTCAAAAACACTAGTCTGGCAAATCGGAAACCAATAGATTGGGCAACTTCAATCCGATTATTCTCCCATCAACATGAAAAACTGCTACTACCTTATCTTCTGCCTTTTTTGCTGCGCTGCCTGCAAAGCGCCGGTACAGGAAACACAATACACTGCAGCCGAACTGGATCATCTCGGTATCACCGATCCCGACCATCTCAGCGCTGCTTCCAAACGCGCCCTCGCCTGGCCCAAAATCGGTAATGAGTGGTTTGGAGAGTTTCGGGTATTTGATCTGAAAGGCGATCTGGCCTATGAAGAAGGCGTGGTGCGCAGAGATCCAAGTGCCGTGATCAGGATTGATGATCAGTATTTCGTTTGGTATAGCAAAAGTACCGGGCCATCACAGGGCTTTGGTGGAGACATAGAAAATGAGAAAGTCTTTCCCTGGGATCGCTGCGACATCTGGTATGCGACCTCCGAGGATGGCTGGACCTGGAAGGAAGAAGGCCTGGCGGTTCCACGTGGTCCCAAAGGGGCCTATGATGATCGTTCGGTTTTCACCACGGAGATCCTCGTTCATGAAGGCAAATATTATCTTACGTACCAGACCGTCAAATCGCCTTATAATGTCCGGGTTAAAAATCAGGTCGGACTTGCCTGGGCAGATTCTCCTCATGGCCCCTGGACAAAAAGCGAAGAACCCATCCTCAGCCCAGCCGACAATGGCGTATGGGAGGGAGAAGAACAAAATCGCTTCAAAGTGGTCAAAAAAGGAGATTTTGATAGCCATAAAGTCCATGATCCATGTTTGATGTTTTATCAGGACAAATTCTATCTCTACTACAAAGGCGAACAAATGGGAGAAGAAATCACCTTCGGTGGGCGGCAGATCCGGCACGGTGTCGCCATCGCTGACAATCCCCTCGGACCCTACGTCAAATCTCCCTACAATCCGATTTCCAACAGCGGCCATGAAATTTGTGTCTGGCATTATCAGGGCGGTATCGCCTCTTTGATCACCACCGATGGCCCGGAGAAAAACACCATGCAATGGTCCCCGGACGGAATTAACTTCGAGATCAAATCTGTTATCAAAGGTGCCCCGCATGGCATTGGATTAAACCGCAGTCTGGATACAGAAAAAGAGCCGCTGGCAGCCTTTGAGTGGGGACTCACCCATAAATACCAAAACAGCGATTATCAATACATTCGACGCTTTCATGGCAAGCGTCGAACGCAGCATGTCGCCAAAGGCGCGCCCGGCAAGAAATAAGCAGATCGTTCACCAATTTGGAATATCGGGTAGAATTACCAAATTGGTCGCCACATGCGCCAGATTCTGCACAGCTACCAATTACGGCTCACCAATCTCAGCCAGGGCAACCGCGCCCTCAAACTCACGCGTCTTAGCGGTCGGCGGGACATTGACTTGCATGATCTGGGTTTTCTTCACACCAAAGGCGCAGAAGAATTCCTCCGACAAATCATTGCCCAAAAGGATGTCCGTCTTCTCGATCGCCTCGATCCCCGCCACGAAGCCACCAATGTGGTGGACCGACGCCTCAATCGCATTTTCCGAACCGCCCGGACCTTACTGGAAGAAAGTGGTTCCTATGATCTTTTCGTAGGCTATCCTTTTGTGGAAGGCAAGTTTCTCGACGGAACGGGGGTACGCTGCCCGGTGCTGCTCTTTCCCGTCCGCCTGATCCGCGATCTTCAAAGTCGTCCTCGCTGGGTACTGGAAGCGCTGAAGGAGGAACCAATTTTGTTCAATAAAACCTTCTTTCTGGCCTATGAACGCTACCAACAAACCCGCCTGCCGGCGGAGTTTTGGGAAGAAGAAATCGAAGCTGGCAAAGACTGGCGCAATTGGTTGACGGAGCTGTACGAAACCATCAAGCGCTACGAACTCGATCTCAATTTTAATCCCCGTCTGTTCGATCTAAAACTTGAGAATTATCCAGATTTTCAGGCATCAGTTTTTGATTCGTTTGGTCTGGGGAACCTCACGTTTCGCTCACAGGCAGTACTGGGACTGTTTCCGCAATCGGATTCGGCTTTGCTGCAGGATTACATCCATTTGAGCCAGCAGGCCGATGATTTCCCCATCGATCAATTGTTTCCAGATGAAAATGGTCGGGCAATGCCTTTGGCGGATACCAAAAAACCAGCTTACATCCGGGAAGAAGACCGCTATTTCGTTACACCGGTTGATCAGTCGCAGGAAGATGCGCTCATTCAGGTCAAACAAGGCCGCTCACTGGTCTTGCACGGACCACCCGGTACGGGCAAATCGCAGGTGATTGTCAATCTGATTGCCGATGCGATGGCTCATGGTAAAAAAGTCCTGCTGGTTTCCCAGAAACGAGCGGCTCTGGATGTGGTTCATAAACGTCTGGGTGCCCTTGGGCTCAGTCGTTTTTCCATGCTGGTGCATGATGTACGTCATGATCGCGCCGCGATTTTCCGGATGCTCAAGCGGCAGATTGATGACATTGACCGCTTCAAAAAAGACATCAATGATCTCAACCTCACGCAGTGGGAACATGCCTACAAACATCTTTCCCGGGATGTCGACCGACTGACGCAGGACTTTGCAGATTTACACAAAGGGCTGCGCGATACACAGCAATTTGGCCTCAGTGTCCACGAACTCTATTTGCGAAGCGATCCAGAGCAAGATCGTTTTGCCCTGAATGAACTGGCCCGCCATCTGGACCATCAGGGACTGGAGCGCTTCCTCGAACGCATTGCCGCCCTCAATGATTTTGCTGAACTCTGGGCAGAAGCACACCCCTGGCGAAACCGACGCTCTTTCCGGCATTTTGGCTATGATGACCGGGATAAAATCATGAAGGTCCTTGAAGCCATTCCCAAGCAGATCCAACAGCTTCACGAGACCTATTCTGCCCTGAGCAAAAGCCTCAGTACCCGCATTCTGGACAACACCCTGAATGTGGAAAGAATTCAGGCCTTTAGAGCCCTCAATCAGAAAGTGCAGGATCATCAAATGCGGGAGGCGATGGAAAACATTCGTCTCGGTTTCAAACGTCCGGCGGAAGTCGGGATTCAGTTGGAGAAAGTGGAAGAGATGCTGGACAAGCTGGAGGAAGGTCGACATTGGCTCAGCGACGCTCACTGGCAACATTGTGATACCCTTTGGGGACACATCGAGAATTACCGCAAAAAGCAGAATCAAACTTTTCGCTTTTTATCCCGCTCCTGGCATCGTTCGAAAAAATATTTGCAGAAGCTGTTGTCCTTACATCAGATTGAGTTGGATGAAAGCAGCCTGAAAAAGCTGCGGAAGGAAATGCAGTTGTATCGTAAGCTGCAAAAATGGTACGGCAAGTTTTATGACAAAGTCTTTCTGGGTGATTTCCCTTTGGTGAGTGCGCAAAATGAGAAGCGGAAATGGCTGGAGAAAAAAGAAGAACAGTATGCTGCCTGGCAATCCGTTCAGGAGATCACTTATTTCAGAAAAATTAAACCCTCTTTTGGGAAAGGCGGCTTTGACATGGGAAAATGGCAGCATTCCATGAAGGAAATTGATGGACTGGAAGCCTTTAGTCGTCAGCTACAGGATCTTCGCCGCAATTGGGGGACATGGCTCCATCCCGAACAATTTGCGGAGCTCGATGAATATGTAAAAGATCCGCAGAGTGGCACGGCGCATTGGGAAGCATTGACCAAAAGCTTTCGCGAAGATGCGGCGGACCTACAGCAGTTGGATCAGATTCTGGCAGATTTGTCTCCGGCAGAGGTCCAGGCTCTGGAAGTGATTCGTCCGGAGCTTTCGGCGAATGCTGATGAAAAGAGTCTGCTGCAAAAAGTGCGCAATTCGGTTTACTGTTATTGGATTGAACAAGTCGAAAGACGCATTCCCATTCTGGCTGAAGTGAGCAGTCGCTCCTGGCCACGTCGCAGAAAAGATTTCTCCCAAAAACTCATCGACAGCCGCCAGAAAGTCGCCGAATTGGTCCAAAGACGCATCAAGGAACGCATCATTGGCATCATCGAATACAATCGACTGTCTAATCCCATTACCTACCGCAAAATTTATCACCAGGTCAGTAAAAAAAGACGTCTCTGGTCGGTTCGCAAACTCATCGCCGAGAGTTGGGACAATGGACTTTCCCAACTGGCTCCCTGTTGGATGGCCTCACCAGAATCTGTAGCCGCTCTCTTTCCCATGCAAGCCGGTTTTTTTGACCTGGTGATTTTTGATGAAGCCTCTCAGTGTTTTGTCGAAAAGGGTGTTCCCGTCATTTTACGAGGAAAGCAAAGCGTTATTGCTGGTGATCATCAACAGCTACAGCCGCTGGATCTGTATACTGTCAAATATGATGAAGCCGAGGAGGCTTTTGCCGAAAACGAATTGGCGCTCGAAGTAGAAAGCATCCTCGATCTCGCCCGGGCGGTTTATCCGGAAACCCGTCTCAACTGGCATTATCGTTCGCAGGAAGATCCCCTGATCAATTATTCCAATCAGGCCTTCTATGACGGCCAACTACAGGTCATTCCACCCGCCCAACACAATCAGGATTTTCAGCCACCATTGAAGTGGGTGTCAGTACCCGGCATCTGGCAACGCAATCGCAACCAACAGGAAGCGGATCGCATTGTCCGAATCGTGGAAGAATTGGTGCAGCGTCCAAACCCGCCTTCAATTGGCATTGTTACCTTCAATTTTCATCAGCAGGAATTGATCAAAGATGGGCTGGACGAACGCCTGGAATATCTGGCGACACATGATAAAAAAACCTATGAAGCACTGCTTGGCGCCATGCAGAAAACCGAGGCGGAGGAATTCATGGGCTTGTTTGTCAAAAATATCGAAAACGTCCAGGGAGACGAACGGGATGTCATCATTTTTTCCATTGGCTATGCACCAGACCTGAAGGGAAAGCTGCGCACCAATTTTGGCCTGCTTAACCAAAAAGGTGGCGAAAACCGCCTCAATGTTGCCATCTCCCGGGCCAGGGAACAGGTGATCGTGGTCTGTAGTTTCAGACCAGAAGATCTCCAGGTCGAAGATGCCGCCAACGACGGACCGCGCCACTTCAAACGATATTTGCAATATGTGAAGGCCGTCAGTGATGACAATTTCGCCCTGGCCAGGCGCATGATAAAAGCACAAGATTCCCAAACCACCAATCAATCCGACAATCCCATTGCTGAGATCTTAGCGGAGAAAATCATGGCGGCTGGCTTTTATGTCGAAAAGAACCTGGGCAATACCGCTTACCAACTCGATCTAGCCGTCAAAGCGCGGGCTGAGGATGATTATTATCTGCTCGGCATCGAGTGCGAAGGCCCCAACTACTTCAGTGGAAGTTCCAGTAAAGAGCGCGAAGTCTATCGCAGTGATTTACTCCGCGACAAAGGCTGGGAAGTGCTGCGTGTCTGGGGCCGGACCTTCTGGCGCCAACCTGAGAAGGAAATTGCGCGTGTGTTAAGGCGGTGTGAGGAGAGAGTTGAGAGGTAAGAGGTGAGAGCAGAAAAAATCTCTCACCTGACACCCATCCCCTCACACCTTTTCTGTAATTTCGCCGATCATGGAAATCAAACGCCTGTCCATCGTGGTTCCTGCTTACAACGAAGCGGCGACGATCCACAACATTCTCGACCGCATCAAGGCGGTGGAACTGATGACGGACATTGAGAAGGAAGTGATCATTGTCAATGATTGCTCAACCGATGGAACAGCCGATACCATCCGAGCCTACATTCAGGCCAACCCTGATTTGCCAATCTCCTTTTACGAACACGAAAAAAACCAGGGCAAAGGTGCCGCCTTGCACACCGGCATTGCCAAGGCCACCGGCGACTGCGTGATCATTCAGGATGCAGATCTGGAATATGATCCCCGTGAATACAACCTTTTGCTTCGGCCGATGGTGGAAGGCTTTGCCGATGTGGTCTATGGCTCGCGTTTTATGGGCGGGAAACCACACCGGATTCTGTTTTTCTGGCATTCGCGGGGCAATAAGTTTTTGACCTTTCTCTCCAATATGTTTACCGGACTGAATCTAACGGATATGGAGACCTGCTATAAAATGTTTAAGCGGGAGATCATCCAGTCATTGTCTTTACAGGAAAAACGCTTTGGCTTCGAACCGGAGGTAACCGCCAAAGTGGCGCGGGTACCGGGCGTGAGAATCTATGAAGTCGGGATTTCCTACTATGGCCGGACCTATGCCGAAGGGAAAAAAATCGGCTGGCGGGATGGTTTTCGGGCCATCTATTGTATTCTGAAGTATAAGATATTTAGGTGAGAGGGGGCAGGTGTCAGGAGAGAGTCAAAATTCTTCTGCCACCCCTAGATCGTGGTCTGGGGCAACGCTCTCTCCTGACTCCTGAACGCATGGAAAAACGAACATTCTCATATAAGGAAATCGATCTGGAAGGGGAAGAAACCCTCAAGACCATATCCGAAGCCAATCTCTTTAATGATTGGATGGCCGCCACGGTGGAGAAAAATCTCATCCCCGGCAACATCCTGGAAATAGGCAGCGGCATCGGCAACATTTCCAAATATTTCCTGGAGAAAGGCTGGCAGATGAGCCTGAGCGATATTCGGGAAAACTATTGTGGCCATCTGCAAAAGCATTTTTCGCACTACGACAGCTTGCAGGACATTGTACAATTGGATCTGGTCCATCCTGAATTTGATTCAGAATATGCAGACCAATTGGGGAAGTATGACAACCTCTACGCTCTCAATGTGATTGAGCACATCGAAGATGATGTTCTGGCATTGGCCAATTGTAAAAAGCTGCTCAAGCCCGGCGGGCGCATGGTGATCCTGGTACCAGCTTATCAGAGCTTATACAATACTTTTGACGAAAACCTCTTTCACTTCCGTCGCTACACCCGTTCCACCATGTCCAAAGTCTTTGAGAAAAA
>JBCBZF010000350.1:0-6493 GCA_039815525.1 Bacteroidota bacterium
ACATTGATACCCTGCGGAAGATCCGTTATCTGCTCAAGGTGCGTAAATACACCATCAAAGGCGCAAAGGAAAGACTGCGACAGGAGGGCAAAGTGGTAGAACAGGAAGTACAAATACGAGATACCCTGTTAAAAATGCGCGCTTTTCTATTGGAATTGAAAGAATCTTTATAGATTTGCACTCCCGGAAAAAAGCGATGCTTTGGCAAAGCAATTTTGGGAAGGTACGGGATGTAGCTCAGTCCGGTTAGAGTACTCGTCTGGGGGGCGAGGGGCCGGCAGTTCAAATCTGCCCATCCCGACAAAAGCTGAATCATGATGTGGTTCGGCTTTTTTTATATATGATATCTTTTACCCATCAGTAGCCCAACTTACCCACAATTGTCTGATCCTTCGTTTGGGTTTTCGATTAAGCCTCTACAAGGATATTCCGTTCACTTCAGTCCCCTGAAGATTTCCATTGACCCTAAAATTACGGCGGATCGTACCAAGTCTTTACCCACCAAGGCCGCTTATCACTACCTTCGGCCAGACCTTCTTCGTGCCATCAGACCAATTAAGCCGTTCAGGTAATTCGGCATTGAAAAATAAATTAATGCCACTGACGTTTTGATAACACACCGTCTTGAAGGTCCTTCTATTCTCTCTGTATTTTCATTTTATACATGAACTACCAAAAACTCCTGGCGATCTTTTCCCTTACGCTCGTGTTTTTCCTTCCTTCGCGCACACACGCACAAGATTATTCTTCAGCCCTGGGGCTGCGTGCTGGCACTGCTGCCGGTATCACCTTCAAACAATTTATTTCATATCAAGGGGCCATCGAATTTCAGGCGGTTTATCGCCGGGCTGGCTTTCGTGGGGTGTTGCTATTGGCGCATCATATGTCCCTGGGAAAAAAAACCAATACCTACATTTTCATTGGTGGTGGAGGCCATTATGGCTACAATTCCGTGATCAATTCCGACAATCGCGCCTATCGGGTTGCTGGTGTGGATGGGATTCTGGGAATTGAGTATGAATTCCCCTACGCCCCCCTGAGTGTTTCCCTTGACTGGAAACCTTATTATGACCTGGTGGGACCAAAGCTTTTCTCTGGGAATAATATGGGGATCACGGCTCGTCTCCTCCTGAATTGATCTCCGAGACTGTTTGACAGATTTTCCGGCTTGACATACTGCGGTCATTTTCCCTATTTGGAGCTCATAGTAATTCAAGCCTCATGAGTAACCGCAGCCTCTACGCCCTTCTGGTAGCCATTGATAAGTATCTTCCGCCAGTTCCGGCCCTGGATGGTTGCGTCAATGACATGCACGCCATGCGGGACCACCTCGTCAGCCGGGCTGAGAAAAAAGGCTTTGACCTTAAAATGGAGGTGCTGGAAAATGAGCAAGCCACCCGCCTGAACATTGTTCAAAAATTTGAGCAACACCTTGGGCAGGCAGGCAAAGATGACATTGTATTCTTTTATTATAGTGGGCATGGTTCGCAGGAACCGGCCCATTCGCTTTTTGCCAAGATTGAGGAAGATAGCAAACTGGAAACCCTGGTTTGCTACGACAGTCGCCAATTTGATGGGATGGACCTAGCGGACAAAGAACTGGCCACTCTCCTCTCTGTGGTTGCCCAAAAAGATCCACATATTATTGTGATCACCGATTGTTGCAACAGTGGCGGCGCCACCAGAAGTACCGATCCCGATCAGGTAAAGGTGCGGGAAACACCGATGACCAAGCAGGAGAGAAGCCTTGATGCCTTTATTCTGCCACGGGATATGTCATCTGATCGCTCGGTTTTGACACACCACGGGACTGAAACACTCATGATTCCTGAATCGCGACATATTCAGCTCTCAGCTACCCATTCACATCAGCTTGCGAAGGAGACCTATCTGGGCGGCTCGCCCCGGGGGGTATTTACCTATTCTCTGCTGGAAGTCCTGGAGCAATCGGTGGGAAAAATGTCCTACAGTGATGTCCTCAGAAGAGTACAGCAATTGGTCCGTCAGCGTACCTACGACCAGGACCCACAGATTTATGCTTCTCAGATAGATGACATCAACCTTCTGTTTTTCGATGGCCTCAGTAGCCTGGAAAGAAATTATTATACCCTGAGCCATAAGCGGGAAGATGGATGGTACATTGATGCAGGTATGGTCCATGGTATTGTGGGGGGAAGTTTTACAGGCCAACAAAGTATCCTGAGTGTCTTTGCAGAAGATGCCCCTGAAGCGGAAATGGACAACCCACAGATGGCCCTGGGCAAGGTTTCTGTCAAAGAGGTACGGGCCGAAAAAAGTCTGGTACGATTGGAAGGCGATCTGTGGCTGGATCAGGGGACTAGCTATCGCTGCCGGATTTACGACATGCCCGTGAAAGGGATCAAGGTGTCGTTTCATGGTGATCCAGCCGGCCTGCAAATTCTCGATCATGCTTTTCAAGAAGATGAACTGGCGCAGGCATATGTCAAAAAGGCGGGGCAAACAGAAGAAGCAGATTACAATGTTTTTGCCAGTAGCAAACAACAGTATATCGTGAGTCGGGCCACCGATCTCCATACACAAGCGCTGATCAGACAAGGAGAAGGCTTTTTGCCAGCCACTGCCGCCAAGGTGGTGGAAGACCTTGAACACATTGCGAAGTGGCAACAGATCGCCGAGTTACGGAATCCTGGCAGCGGGCTGGCATCCGGTTCGATCGGCATTGAGCTCATGGATCCGGTCGAAGACCGCCCGGTTATTGCAACGGGAGGAGAATTTATCTTTCCCTACAGCCAGACGGATTTTGAGACCAATGGGAAAGAGGTTTTACCCGCTTTCCGGATCAAACTGACCAACCGAAGTGGCCAAAAGCTTTTTTGTAGCTTACTATATATGTCTCCGGAATTTGAAATCAACCCCAATATGTTGCCGCAGGGCGGGATCTGGTTGGATGCAGGGGCGGAAAGCTGGGCCATGAATGGCCGGGTCCTGCGTGGCATTGTACCTGAAGCCTGGCAGGCTTTTGGTCAGAAAGAAACCACCAGCCAATTCAAAGTCATTTTCAGTACGGTCGACTTCAATGGCAATCTGCTGCGGATGAAGCCATTGGATCTGCCGAAACCGGTGAACGAACGAAGCGGTAAGGTAAAAACCTCCAGTCGCTCTCTGCTGTTTGATGATGACTTTAGCAAGGCCTTCAATGACTGGAATACACAGACCCTCTCCATTCTCATCCGGCAGACTGACTGATGTATGTTGAGACGTTTTAGGCTGTCATTTCAACAAATTCTGCACTATTTGCGGGATCACATTCGGGAAGAAGCCAATTGGGGATACTATGTGTCCATGCTCTTATTTCTGGGGCTGATCACCTGGTCTAATTATTTCCTTTTACCGAATCAAACCATTGAAGATTGGATTGTGCAACGTGCCTTTGGTCAACCGGAGGCATTCTGGTGGTATTTATTGTTCTATGGCCTGCCTTACCTGATTTCAATTGGGATTTATGCCACCTTTCATCATCAATGGCAGGTTTTCAGACAAAAAGATTTCTGGATTCGATTTGGGCTCATCATGGTACTCCTGAGTCTGGATGCTGCATATTATTACTACCGACATATTTTTGCTGATGTTAGCAGCGTATACGAACGCTACGTCCTCACCAAAATTGTGGCCACCTTTACGAGCGCCATGTTTCTGGGGCTTCCGCTCTATATCTTCTGGCGGGCCTGGGACCGACAGCAGGAAAGTTTCTATGGTTTGACCTGGAAAAAGTTTGACTGGCGTCCTTACTTTCTCATGCTGCTGATCATGGTCCCCATTGTTTTAGCCGCCTCCTATACCGAAGACTTTATCAACTACTACCCCACCCTGCGCTGGCGCTATGTCCTGCGGCAGGAAGCGCTCCCCACCTGGCTGGCCTATTTGATTTATGAGTTCAGCTATGGATTGGACTTTACCTGGACAGAGCTGACTTTCCGTGGGTTCATGATTCTGGGGATGGCCAGGATTTTGGGGAAAGGAGCGGTATTGCCCATGGTCAGTGTGTATGTGAGTCGCCATTTTGCAAAACCAATGGGTGAAAGCATCAGTTCTATCTTTGGTGGCTACATTTTAGGTGTCATTGCGCTTCGTTCCCGCAACATCATGGGCGGTGTATTGATTCATATGGGAGTTGCCTTGTTGATGGAGATATTTGCCCTCTTACAAAAGTTATGAAGTACCTTGTCTTTCCGTTTTTGTTATTTCTGCTTAGCGCGTGCAACTCCAGTCCAAAAGATGCTTTGGTCAGTCTCGAATTAAGCGGTGGATTCTGGTCCCAATTTACGTCTGCCAAAGGAGAAAGTAGGTTCCCGGAAAACCAAATAGATTCAACCGCATTCATGAAGATGCTGGCAGAATCCTTTGATGCAAGTGGCAACCTTATCTGGGGTCAGCTTGATGCCTCCTGTGATGATTGCTGTCAGATCCGTTCCAGTCTGGAAAGTATCTTTCTCCTTTCTCAGGAGACCCGGGAGGGGTTTTTCATGGATGTCTATGAACGGATTTTGTACAATCGTTTTCTTCAGCTGAATTGTCAGGCACGCTACCCGCCGGCAGAGTTTGTCCCCCAACATGCCATTGACTGGCAGGACAGCATATTGTATCTCCGGCATCCGGTTTCGGGAAAGGCAGCGCTCAGTATTGGCGGGGAAAGGGTTCAATTGGTGGTTGAAACCGCCTATCCCTGGGAAGGGAGGGTCCACATCAAGCTCAATACGCCAGAAACGATGCGCTTCCCCATTGCCATCCGCATCCCGGGCTGGGCACAAAATCGTCCTGTCCCAATTTCCACTATCAGCTATGCGTTTCGCAGCAACCGAAAATTGGTTCTTAGCGTCAATGAAGATTATGTTTTTCCCGAAATGAAAGGGAACTATGCGATTCTCAGGCAGGAATGGCATGACGGAGACATCATTTTGCTTGATATGCCACTGAGTCCGCGCAAATTACGTTTGGCAGCCAGCGATCAACTAATAATTGAACGGGGGCCGATTGTTTTTGCACCGGAGGAGGGAACATTGACCGTAGGCGCGTATCTCCGTCCAATGACGCGATTGATCTTTACACAGGAAGACTCACCCCACATCAGAGTTGAGCAGGATCAGAAAAGCATGATATTTCAGCCGTATTTTCGGGTATCAGGAGAGAATCTACCGCTCAGTCTACCCGATCACGCTCCAGAGTAAACTCCCAACGCCGCCGATCAGGCCAAAAATAATGACGAGAAAGAAGATCGCAAGACGATTGACCATGCTCTGCTCGCGGGTGGCGCGTGCTTCTGGTGGAAGTGATTTGGGGGCAGGTTTGGCTTGAGAATGGCGTGGAATCTGGAGGCGAACAGTTTCCTGGGTAAGCATTGGCAGGGTATTTTGCATTTGAGACGCTTGCATGATGTTGAGGTCACTTTCTACAAGCAAGACGCTCACCTCTTTCCATTTACATCTTTGGGCTAAGAAGAAGTCCCTCTGAGCCCCTGTAGTGTCTCAATACTTCGCAGCAGCGCCTTTTTGTCAATGGGTTTGGCGAAATACTCATCAAAGCCGGCCGCAATAAATCGCTCCCTGTCTCCGGGCATGGCATAGCTGGTAACCGCATAGATGTGCATATCTGCAAACCGATCATCCGACTTGATTTTTCGCATAATTGCTTCCCCATCCAGACTGTCCCCGCCAAGATTAATGTCCATCAGAATCAGCTGAAAATCTTCCTTGGCTGTAGCAGCGAAGGCCTCTGTATCATTCCGTGCCCACTTGACATGACACAGCTTTTCGATGCCTTTCCGTAAGACGATGGCGTTGATTTTGTTGTCTTCGACAATCAGAACATTGAGTTTTCCCCCTATCATGGCTATGATTATTGTGTAATAGCAAATGTCTGTTCTGGTACTATGGGAAAGTCCATCCAGAAAGTTGAGCCTTCGCCCTTGATACTTTTCACCCGGATGCTCCCATTCATCATTTCCACCACCCGTTTGGCAATCGAAAGCCCCAGGCCAGCTCCTTCATAGTTGCGGTCCAGACCTTCACTTTCCTGTTCAAACTTCATGAACAACTTTTCTGATACAAATTGCTCACTCATTCCGATGCCAGAATCCGATACTGAAATACGTAGCAGACCGGTATCTGATTTCCTGAGGCTGACTTCGATCTGCCCTTCGTCCGTGAATTTGATGGCGTTGCTGAGCAGATGCGCCATGGTTTGTTGGAAAAAAGCAGGGTTGAGTGCCAAACAAACCTCAGGATCCTCCACCTTTATCGTGATCGGCAGGCCCTTTTCCATAGCCTCCTGTTCATGCTCCTGCATCGTCTCTTGAATCAGACTCAACACCTTCACATTTTCCAACTCAATAGAACCGTCTTCTTCCAAACGCGATAAATCAAGGATAGATCCGAGTGTTCTCAGCAGCCTCTTACCAGAATCCATCAAGAGATCAGAGTACATTTTCAGTTCCTCATTCTCATCTTCATACTCC
>JBCBZF010000832.1:0-3315 GCA_039815525.1 Bacteroidota bacterium
CAATTGCCCAGCTGGACATGAAAAATTCTCTGAATTTCTCTTTCATAATCCTGGAGATTAAGGTTGGGTTTCGTTATTGGCCAGCTTTTCATCAAACCGAATCTCCTGACCATCGCTGAGCCCTTTGAATCCGACGGTGATGAGTTTGTCTCCGGCCGTTAAGCCATTGACGAATTCAAATTTCCCCCCATAATAGAGGTCGGTGTGAATATTTTTGAGTCTTGCAGCCCACTTGCCATCGGTTTGTTCAGCAATGTAGACGTACGGGCCGACTTCAGATTGTTGAACCAGATTCATTGGGACTGTCAAAGCATTTTCACGGGTACGGTCATTGATCGAAATCTCGCCAAACATATTGGCTTTGAGCAGACGATCATTGGGCAGTTTCACTTCAATTCGGAAGGTTCTGGCCAGCGGATCAATGGACTGCCCTACGACACTGACTTTCGCATTGATGCTTTTGTCCAAAGCAGGAAAATTGATTTTGACAATGTCTCCGCGACGGATGTAGGGGATATAGCTTTCGGATAAATCGGCTACCAAACTCAGATCGGTGTTGTTGACTACCTGGAAAGCCGGCATACCCGGAGCTACAGTCTCCCCTACTTTTGGCATAATCTTATCGACTGTCCCGGAAAGCGGTGCGGTGATTTTGCTCAGGGCAAGCTGTTCATCCAAAGTGGCGATACGCTTCTCAAGTGATTCCTTCTGGTTCTTGGCGGTCAAAAACTGGATCTCAGTACCAATTTCCTGGTCCCAAAGATTCTTTTGTTTTTCAAACATGATATTGGCCAGATCCAATTGGGTCTTCATCTCGGAGATGCTGCTGCGCATGATGGCATCATCTACCTTGGCCAGCAATTGCCCCGCCCGTACTTGTTGACCTTCACGGACATAAATATTGGTCAGGCGACCAGCCATTTGCGGACTGACCATGACATTGCGATTGGCTTCAACCTTTCCCTGTACTTCGACAAAGTGCTGGAAGGTCTCTGCCTGTACAGGCTTGGTGGATACGGGCACCACTTTTACCTGGGCTTTGGCTTCCGGGTCCATTTCTGCGATTTCAGCTTCAAGACTGCTGATTTCCTGGGTCAATGTCCGTAAAGCGTCTTTTTTCCCTTTCAGCGCTGCTTTTTTCCCTTCCAGGGTTTGTGGTTTGTCCGGCCCTCCGCAGGCAAACAGCAGCGCGCTGAGAAGGATAGCGGTAATATGAATCAGTTTCATGTGCGTATGTTATTCGTTTTTGTCGTGATATTGAGAAAACTCTCCCTTGGCTTTGGACAGCTCAACCCGTGAGATCAAGTACTGAAACAGTCCAGAGAGATAATTGGATTCGGCCTCTTTCAATTGGCTTTCGGAATCATTCAATTCCAGACTGGACCCAACGCCTTCCCGATATTTGATGGTGCTGACGTCAAATACTCTTTGGGCCAATTGTTTGTTGCGTTCCAAAGATTGGAGATTGTTGTAAGCATTAACCACATCTCCGGCATTCTTGCGGAGTTCAAGCCGAATGGAATTCCGGAAGATTTCCATATTGTTGCGGATCTTGAGCTGCTCTAATTTGGACTGTTGAATCTGCTGGTGTTTGCGAAGACCATCGAAGATGGGCACGTTCAATTGCAAGCCAACAACCGAGATGGGAAACCATCGTTCATTGCTGTCCAGGAAATTGAAAGAGTTTCTTTGCGCATTGAACTGGTAAGAACCAAAGGCATACAGGCTGGGTAAGTAACCCATATTGAAACGCTTCTGATTGTATTCCTCCAATGCCAATTGCGTCTTCAACAGATCGAATTCGATCCGACTTTCTGCATTGATCCCATCCATATTGAGCAGTGCTTCCGGCCGTTCACCTAAAGCGTCTATACTCTCTGTCAGTTCCACAACTTTGTCAACCGGCATTCCCATCTGAAATTTGAGGAGATCTCTTGACAGTTGCCCAATCCGTGCAACCCGGTCCCGCTCCAATTGAAGATTGGTATAGCTGATTTGGAGACGGTCTACATCAATTTTTTCAACAAAGCCATTCTGATTGAGGACTTTGGTCTCTTCAAAAAGTTTCAATAGACGACCAATATTGGCATCCAATAAGTTCAGCTGTTCCTGTGCCAGTAAAGCGGAGTAATAAGCCTTACTCACTTCATAGGCAATGTCTTCGCGTGTCCGGTTGGCAGCAATGCTCTGTAGGTCCACAAAGGTTTTTGCCGCTTTCAAGCCAAGGAAAAATGTTCCATCAGCGACGAGCTGGTTGATCGAAATACCTGCCGTGGAATTCCATGGAAAGCCAAACTGTGCTTCAATCGGTTGACCTGGAATCACAGTGAGTTCACCTGGATTGTTGGGGTCTTCTTGAAGCAAGGTGCCGAGGAAGGTCTGGTCGCCAATGTTGAATACGCCGCTTTGAGGCGAAAACTCGCCTGGAAGAATTTGGGTGGGCAGTTCGACAAAATATTGTAGATCGGCGGAGGCACTTACCTGCGGTAAGCCAGCTGACAGCACTTCCTTGGTTCTGGCTTCAGCGATGTAGGCATCAAATCGCGCATTCTGGATGTTTTTGTTGTTTTCCAGCGCGTAATCAATGCTTTGTTGCAGGCTCATTGACATGATTTCTCCCTGCGCCATGGCTGACATCGCAAAAACCGGCCAACTGACCAGTAAGGCGATGTATCGAAGAATATATTGCTTCATGTTTACTCGGCGGTTAATTGGTGTATGTTGTCATTTGTTATTTCGGTGCCAGATTCTTGATCCCCGGTTCCTGTTGCAGGTATTCATCCAGTAAAGCTTTTCCTTTTGGCGTGGTGATGCCGTGGAAGTAGAGGTCCATGATTTCGGTTTGGACTTGGAGCGGATCAAATTCAGGAATGGGAAAAATATCTTGACGGAGGGCGGTTTCGAATTGGGCGACCCGCAGTCTGGTCACAATTTCGATCTGTAGGTTTGGTCGGTAATAGCCTTCTTTTACGCCACGCTGGAGGTTGTCGCGTACGCAGTCGATCACAAATCCTTTGGTGTAGTCTTCAAAACAAGTCCATGCATTGGGGTAGTACTTTCTGATTTCCAAAATGGCATTGTTGGAAATGGATTGTAAGCTTACCTGAGCTTGCTTGAGGAAAAGTACCAACTCGTGCACAGCGTTTTCTGAACGGCGAATGATCTCCCGGGACTTTTCTTTATCGGCCTTGAAAAATGATTCAGAGACCGCATTGACCAACTCAGCCTTATTGGAGTAGTACTGATAAATGGTCTTTTTGGAAATCCCCAGCTGACTGGCAATGTCGTCCATACTGATGCTTTTGACACCGTATC
>JBCBZF010000612.1:0-4483 GCA_039815525.1 Bacteroidota bacterium
AGAGTGATACGTATCGGTAAACTAGAATTGTGGGTTTCATACTGGATATTTTATGTTTTTGTCATTCTTTTTCATGAAAAATACCAACAAACATACGAACGGATGTAAGCCTAAAAAATGAAAATATTTTTGGAAACACGTTTGTCGGTTGTCATATTTGAAAAAGGAGATCATAATTGATGGTAATAATGCAACTAATTCTCAACGTGGTGATTATTCTGGTGCTACGAATTTCGTCGCAATAGAGAATGGTTTGTTAAAAATTTGCGAAGGCCATTCTCACAAAAGAGGATGGCCTTTTCTGTTAAAATGATCTAACACGATGGTAATGCAACAAAATCCCAAACGGAGAAAGCGCATGGCGAAGATGGTTTTCCTCGATGGTAAAATCATCTCAGCAGAGGAGGTCGGCATCGATCCGCTTTCCCAGACCCTCCACTATGGGAATGGGGTACTTGAAGGCTTACGATCCTATGAGACTCAGCAAGGTCCCTACATCTTCAAAGCCAAAGATCACTTCGAACGTCTGGCCTATTCTGCCGCACGTATGCGAGTGAGTCAACCCTTCACCGCAGAAGAAATGGAAGCCGCGAGTCTGGCAGTTCTACGGGCCAATCGTCTGCAGGCTGCATACATTCGGCCGATCATATATGCAGAGCCCAATGTTGACCTAACCGCTACCAGACAATCTCATGTCCTCATCACGGCGTGGGAATGGGGGCGCATGCTGGGAGATTCTCTGGTAAATTTGATGATTTCCAGTTTCCAAAGGCCTGGTCCGGAGTGCTGTTTCGTAGATGCCAAAGTCTGCGGGTACTATGCAATGTCTATCGCTGCCCGCACCGAAGCACGCGACAATCACTGCCATGATGCAGTTCAGTTGGATCAATACGGTTTTGTTGCTTCCAGCACCACCGCCAATATTTTTATGGAAAAAGACGAAGTCCTCTATACCCCGCGTCTCGGTCAAATCTTTCCGGGGATCACCCGGCAAACTGTGATCGAGTTGGCGCAGGCCCTTCAAGTGGAAGTTGTTGAGAAAGACATTCAGCCAGCCGAATTATTGGCTGCTGATAGTGTGTTCCTCGCCGGAACTGGTGTTGAAATCACCGGGGTCTCGCACATCAACCGACGCGCCATGAAGCTGGCATGGGAAGATAGCCTCGGATTCATCCTTTCCCGCAAATATCGCCAACTGGTCAGCCTCAAAGACCAGCATCCTTTTACTTTGATCTAATTCTCCGTGAACAACAGATTCTCAAGACGCCTCACCCAGGACGAAACCCAACCTGCAGCCCAGGCGATGCTATATGGTATTGGCCTGACAGACGAAGACATGCAAAAACCGCAGGTAGGGATTGTCAGTACCGGATATGAAGGCAATACCTGCAATATGCACCTCAATGGATTGGCGGAAGCAGTCAAAACCAGCGTGCAGCAATCAAATAACCTCGGTTTGATCTTCAACACCATAGGAGTATCTGACGGTATGTCCATGGGAACAGAAGGTATGCGGTATTCCTTACCTTCTCGTGATGTGATTGCCGATTCTATTGAAACAGTGGTCAACGCTTTTTGGTATGATGGCGTCGTAGCGGTAACAGGCTGTGATAAAAATATGCCTGGTGCGATGATGGCCCTGGCCCGCCTCAATCGGCCAGCCATCCTTGTCTATGGTGGTACCATTGCATCGGGTAAGTATAAAGACCGGACCTTAAACATTGTATCCGCCTTTGAGGCACTTGGTGAAAAGGTGGCCGGTGAAATTACACCAGAAGACTTTAAAGGTATCATCAAAGCCGCCTGTCCCGGAGCTGGGGCTTGTGGTGGTATGTATACTGCCAATACCATGGCCTCTGCCATTGAGGCCATGGGGATGAGCCTGCCGTACTCCTCCTCTAATCCCGCTGTCAGTCCCGAAAAGAATGCAGAATGCCTGGCAGTAGGCGAAGCCATGGCCCGATTGATCGAACTTGATCTCAAGCCAAGTCAAATCATGACGCCTCGGGCATTTGAAAATGCCATGCGTCTGATCATCGCAATGGGGGGGTCGACCAATGCGGTACTCCACATTCTGGCCATGGCCCGGGCGATTGGGGTAAAGTTCGATTTGGACGATGTCCAAAGGATCAGCGAACAAACTCCCTACATTGCCGATCTGAAGCCCAGTGGACAATACCTGATGGAAGATGTCCATGCCCATGGCGGGACGCCGGCAGTGATGAAATATCTGCTGGACGCCGGCTACCTGGAAGGGGACTGCCTGACAGTTACGGGAAAAACCCTGGCAGAAAACCTGGAGGATCTTCCTGGCCTCCCCGGAGATCAGAAGCTATTTTATTCCTTCGATCATCCCATCAAAAAAACCGGACATCTGCAAATTTTATATGGAAATCTAGCAGAAGAAGGCTCGGTTGCAAAAATCACAGGGAAAGAGGGGGAAACCTTTACAGGGACTGCAAAGGTATTCAATGGAGAATTCGAAGCCAATGACGCCATCGTTGATGGCCAGATTAAGGCGGGAGATGTAATTGTGATTCGATATGAAGGCCCCAAAGGCGGTCCGGGTATGCCTGAAATGCTCAAACCAACGGGTGCAATTATGGGCGCTGGTTTGGGAGGACAAGTGGCTCTGATCACAGATGGCCGCTTCTCCGGGGGAACACATGGATTTGTGGTAGGACACATCAGCCCCGAAGCCCAGCTTGGTGGAACCATTGCCCTCCTGGAAGATGGAGACCAAATTTCGATTGATGCAATCAATAACCGAATCGAAGTAGAACTATCTGAAGACGAAATCGCCCGCCGCAGAGCCAACTGGACTGCCCCGCCACTGCGGGTCAAGCGTGGTGTTTTATATAAGTATGCAAAATGTGTTTCGACAGCCTCTCATGGCTGCGTTACTGACGAATGAACCGATAAAATCATGTCTACTGCAATTCAGGAAAAACAAGAAACCAGCGAAGAGCTGGGGCAGAAGGTTAGCGGAGCGGAAGCCATGTTGCTGACGCTCCTGGCAGAAGGTGTTGATACCATTTTTGGGTATCCCGGCGGTGCCATTATGCCAGTTTATGACGCTTTATATGACTACCAGGATCAACTGAAACACATTCTGGTCCGCCACGAGCAAGGTGCCACCCACGCTGCCCAGGGATACGCCCGGGTATCCAATCGGACCGGAGTCTGTTTGGCGACTTCTGGCCCTGGCGCCACCAATCTCATTACTGGGATCGCAGATGCCATGATGGATTCGACGCCCATGGTCTGTATTTGTGGGCAAGTGCCCAGTCGTCTGCTCGGTTCTGATGCTTTTCAGGAAACAGACGTAATTGGTGTAACCATGTCCATCACCAAATGGAATTACCAAATTACCCGCGCAGAAGAAATTCCAGAGGTGATGGCGAAAGCTTTTTACATCGCCAACAATGGCCGACCCGGTCCGGTTGTGATTGACTTTTGTAAGAATGCACAGTTTGAGGAGCTTTATTTTTCCTATAAAAAGTGCGAACATATTCGGAGCTACCAACCCTATCCTAAGGTTGAAACTGCTCAGCTTGATGCCGCCGCCAAATTGATCAATGAAGCAAAAAAGCCTTTTGTCCTGCTTGGGCACGGGGTACTGATTTCTGAAGCACAGGAAGAATTTCGGCAGTTTGTTGAAAAGGCTGGCCTGCCTTTTGGTAGCACGCTGCAAGGCCTTTCTGCGATGCCAACTGCGCATCTGCTTCATATGGGTATGCTGGGCATGCATGGAAATTATGGTCCCAATCTCAAAACCAATGAATGCGATGTCCTGATCGCAGTTGGGATGCGCTTTGATGATCGGGTGACGGGCGATGTGAGCCGATATGCGAAGCAGGCGAAAGTCATACATCTTGAAATTGATCCTGCAGAAATAGACAAGAATGTAAAAGCGGATGTTCCCCTTCTGGGAGATGCAAAAACCGTTCTGTCTCAATTGCTTCCTAAACTGAAAAAACGTGAACATCCCGAATGGCTGGCTGAGTTTGCCGCTTGTGCAGCGGAGGAACATCGGTTGGTGATTCAACATGATCTGAAGCCAGCAGGTGAAAAAATCCACATGGCTGAGGTGGTAAACCATTTATCTGAGAAAACCGATGGCAAAGCCATCGTGGTAACGGATGTGGGACAGCATCAAATGGTGGGGGCACGCTATTATAAATTCAGCGATACTGACGCATGGGTATCTTCCGGAGGACTGGGAACCATGGGCTTTGCCCTACCGGCCGCCTTTGGTGCCAAAATGGCCAAGCCAAAGCGGGAAGTTCTGGCCATCATTGGTGATGGCGCGTTTCAAATGACCTTGCAGGAACTTGGTGTCTTGTCTCAACATGGGATTGCTGTGAAGGTGATTGTCCTGAACAACAATTTTCTGGGCATGGTCCGTCAATGGCAACAACTCTTTTTTGACCGACGCTATTCTTTCACAGAATTGACTAATCCTGATTTTGTCAAAATCTCG
>JBCBZF010000086.1:0-11058 GCA_039815525.1 Bacteroidota bacterium
CCTGATTCAATCATGGCAGAGCTTTATTTTATGGTTAAACCGCCCGAAATAAAACGATCGCATTGTGTCCCCCAAATCCAAAGGTATTGCTCATGGCGACTTTTACCTTATGCTCACGGGCTTGCCCAATCACGATGTCCAGATTTTTGGGGATGGCTTCATCCAGCTTTTCAGTATTGATGGTGGGTGGGATCAAGCCTTCCTGGATGGACTTAACAGATAATATGGCCTCTACGGCACCGGCACCACCGAGTAGATGCCCGGTCATAGACTTTGTACCGCTGATTTTGAGATTCGAAGGTGCTTCCCCAAACACTTTAAGAATGGCATTGACTTCACTGATGTCTCCAACCGGGGTCGAAGTAGCGTGTCCATTCAGATAATCCACTTCATCAGGGGAAAGCTGTGCCTCTTCCAATGCCAATTCCATTGCCCTGGCCGCTCCAAGTCCATCGGGATGCGTCGCAGTCATATGATAAGCATCCGCTGTCATTGCGGCTCCTACTACTTCAGCATATATCTTTGCCCCCCGTTTGCGGGCATGTTCATACTCTTCCAGCACCAATGCCCCAGCGCCCTCCCCCATCACAAAACCATCGCGATTTGGATCAAATGGCCGTGAACCAGCAGCAGGATTCTCATTTCGGGTGGACATTGCTTTCATGGAACTAAAACCGCCAATGCCAGCCTCCGTGATGGGCGCTTCGGATCCACCAGTGATGAATGCCTTTGCTTTGCCCATCCGAATGTAATTAAAAGCGTCCATGATGGCAGTATTGGCAGTGGCACAGGCAGAAACCGCTGTATAATTGATTCCCATAAGATTATAGCGCATTGAAATCATACCGGAGGCCATATTCGTGATCAGACGCGGGATGAAGAAGGGATTGAAACGTGGCGTCCCATCTCCCCGGGCATACTCTTTCACTTCTGTTTCAAAACTACCCATTCCCCCCTGACCAGATCCCCAAATTACGCCTACATCAAAAGGAGACATACGATCTAATGGTAAATCAGCGTCTTCCATCGCTTGAATCGCAGCATAAAGCGCGTACTGCGTAAACAAGTCACTGCGTTTGATTTCATTTCGGGTCAGTACCGGCTTGGGATCAAAGTCCTTTACTTCACAAGCAAACTGTGTCCGAAAAGGAGAAGGATCAAAACGGGTGATTCGCTGGGCACCGCTTTTCCCTGCACTGGCATTCTGCCAGAACGCTGCCACTGAATTGCCCAATGGGGTCAGAGCCCCCATGCCAGTAATAACAACTCTGATATTGTTCATGATGATGTGAATTGAAGACTGTGAAAAATGCTGCCCCGCACCGATGCCACTGCATTACGGAATTGTACCTTCGACAAAATGAGAGATGCCAATAAGGCTCCTGCGATCATATCAGCCATGGCCTGACTGCTGTCAGAGAAAGAAAAATAGCCTTGTGCTCGTCCACTTTCCAGAATGTGGGCCAAAGCGGTCAGGATTTCCTTTGAAGCAAGACGCATCGCTTCCTGCATATTCGCAGGTAATCCATCGTATCCAGCTCCCAGCGCCCCCATAAAACAAAGCAGTTGGTTTTCCTGGTTGCTTTCGTACATCCGAACAAAGGCCGCTAGTTTCTCCCCGGGATTCATGGTCTCCCAATCCACCTGGTTCTGCGCGAATCCAGTTCTGTTCCGCTCAATGACCGCTAATCCCAGCTCTTCCTTGGTTGGAAAATGATAATGAACCGCAGCGTTGCGTATCCCAAGTGGCATCGCAATGTCAGCATAGCTAAACCCGTGGTAACCCCGGCTGCGAATCAGCCCTTCGGCCAATTGGATGATGTTATCGCGTGTCGAAGACATACGCCAAACTTACTGACTAGTCAGTAAGTTTGAAATATCTATCCATACATTGCGGAAATGGTCAATTCGGGGCAGAAGCTCCCTAATCCATCTCGTACAATACCTGATGCAGACTGGGACGAATATTCAGTTCATACAATTTTCGATTCTCTCTGCTTGGATACACCCGATTAGAGAGAAAGATAAAAACCAGCTCCTCATCAGGATCTGCCCACATCATGGTCCCGGTATACCCACTGTGTCCAAAGCTGCTTTCGGAAGCAGAAGCTGCCACATAGCCTTTTTCAGGATTTTCCAGCATCGGCTTGTCAAAGCCAAGCCCTCTGCGATTCCCTTCACTGCGGTATTGATAACGGGTAAATTCCTTCATGGTCTGCTCGGAGATAATTTGTTCTCCACCGTAACTGCCCATGTTCATATACATTTGCATGAGTTTTGCCAGGTCGTGGGCGGTTCCAAACAGTCCGGCATTGCCGGATACCCCGCCCATCATGGACGCTCCTTCGTCGTGCACGAAGCCATGTAGCTGTTCCTTGCGGAAGAAGGTGTCTCTTTCAGTTGGCACGATGCGATCCAGAGGATATTTCTTCCAGGCATTCCAGCCCAGATCAAACGCCCCCAGTCGTCGATAGATATTCTCCTGACAATAGCTCTCGTAATCCTGACCACTGAGATTTTCGATGATTTGCGGATAGAGATAAAAGGACAAGCCAGAATAGAGATAGCCGGGGTCATCGTTCAATGGAGAGTCTTTAATCGCACGGTACATCTTCTTCCGATACTTCTGGTGCAGGTACAGATCATTGCTCACGCGCACCGGATATTTTTTGGAAGAATCAGGCTGGAAGGTTTTTTTCTTAAAATTCCCCTCTTCATCCACAGTGCTGCGCCAGTAGGGAATCCAGGCTTGCAAACGTGCATTATGCGCCAAAATGCTCCGCATGCTGAGATCAGCTTTATTGGAGCGCTTGAATTTGGGCCAATAGGTCTTTAGTGGGGCATCAAGATCAAATTTCCCCTGATCGGTCAATTGCATCAAGGCTGGCAGGGGACCACTCACTTTGGTCAAAGAAGCGAGATCGTAGACATCATCTTTCTGTACCGCTCGTTTCTGAGCGTAGGTGTGGAAGCCATAGGTCTCATGAAAAATCACCTTCCCTTTTTTCGCCACCAGTACCTGACAGCCCGGATAAGCCTTTGCTTCCACACCAGCCAATGCGATGCTGTCAATCTGCTGGGCCAGCTTTGCGCCATCCCATCCAACTGCCTCTGGTATATCAAAGCCAAGACGTTGTTTTCCTTTCAGTTCGAGCCCATCACCCAGCTTAAAGTTCTCATTGACAGTAACAGGTAGCTGCCCATTGGCACCAATGGCGCCAAACAAGAGTTGCGCAGCCAGGTCTTCGCTGTGCACATTGCTTTGATAAGCCACCACCAATGCTTCAGCCTGATGGATTTGAGAGAAATTGTTGAGCAAATAGGGATTCCGAAACAGGACGACCACCCCTTTGCCGGAGGCAGCAATTTCGTTGACCAGCGCAACGGTCGCATCATTCATCAGCAAGGTATTGTTGATGCGTCGCTGACGCTGGTGCATGGCCACAATCACCAGATCATGTTCGGCCATGCTTTCCCTGACCTTCTGAATCGTCGTGGCATCAGCCTCGGTTCCAATTTCCATCGCTGTGGTGGGCGCATATCGCTGCAAGCTTTCGGTAAAGCCTTTGTCTCGTCCCAGACCGATCGAAAGCGATAAGATCCGGGTATTGCCTACATTGCGAATGGGCAGGCATCGATCCTGATTGCGCAAAACCGTTAGAGAAGCGGCTGTCAATTTCCGATTGAGCAAATGTGCTGCAGGCGTACTCATTTCTTCCCTGAGATTCTTCTGGTCAACAAAACGATATTTTCCAACCTGCAACCACTCCTTTGCCTTCAACACTTTGTAACAGGCATCATTGATTTGCGCTTCAGTAATGCGACCGTCGGCGAGTGCTTTATCAAATTGCTCAAAGGCTTTGGGTACATCTCCCGGAAACAGCAGAATGTCATTCCCAGCCAGAAAAGCCGCCACATCCGCTTCACCAGCTTCATAATATTTGGTCAGTCCCTTCATGTTCATTGCATCAGTGAAAACCAGACCATCGAAACCGAGTTCTTTTTTGAGCAGATCAGTCACAATTTTGCGGGAAAGAGTGGATGGCTGGTTGCGGGTAGAATCCAGAACCGGAATGCTCAGATGCGCCACCATGGTACTGCCAAGGCCTAGATTGATGAGGTTTTTGAAGGGAAAGAGTTCAAGTGTATCCAGACGTATCCGAGGATGCGCAATGACGGGTAAGTCATAATGCGAATCTGTCCCGGTATCTCCATGACCGGGGAAGTGTTTGGCACTGGCCAGCAGACCGGCATCTTGCATGCCTTTCATATAGGCTGTTCCCTTGGCAGTAACCCGATATTTGTCTTCCCCGAATGAGCGATAGTTGATCACCGGATTGGCCGCATTGTTGTTGACATCTACCACCGGGGCAAAATTGACATGCATACCCAATCGATGACTTTGCCGGGCGATTTCCTGCCCCATTTCATAAATGAGTCGGTTGTCCTGTATTGCCCCCAACGCCATTTGATAAGGAAAACTGATGGTGCTATCCAGACGCATCCCAATGCCCCATTCTGCATCCATAGAGATCATCAGGGGGACTTTTGCGAGAGATTGATAGTGGTTGGACAAAGTTGATTGCCGCATGGGGCCGCCCTGGAAAAAGATTAGTCCCCCAACATGGTATTCACTGACCAAGCGGCTGATCTCGATTTTGTGACTTACTTCCCGGTTGGAATAAGCTGCCACCTGAAACAATTGCCCCATACGCTCACGCAAATTCAGGCTTTGCATGACAGAATCTGCCCAGCCTTCAGAGGGAGCCGAAAATGGTGCACTGGCATTTTGCCCCACCAGAGAAGAGGCAGGCCCCATCATTCCCATACAAATCAGCAACAACAACCCCAATTCACGCATAAAAAAGCAGTTTTTATTCATTTTTATAATGTTCTGGCTAAAAATACAGAATCAAATTCCATAAACACGCAAAAAGTCGCACATTTTCCTTATACTTGCAACGAATCCCGCAAAAATTCGCAAAAAAATGCTCAAGGAGGAACGATTGCAACATATATTGGAAGAAGTTCGGCAAAAAAACAAGGTCCTCACCATTGAGCTGAGCCAACAACTTAAGGTTTCTGAGGATACCGTCCGCAGAGACCTGAAAGAATTAGCGGATCTGGGCCAGATCAAAAAGGTACATGGAGGTGCCGTATCGGACTCTTTGAATCCAACCCATTATGAGGAACGAAAGGTTTATGCACAGGAGGAGAAAATCTTGCTGGCCGAAAAGGCGCTTTCCTTGATTCGCCCTCATCAAGTCATTCTGATGGATGGTGGTACCACCAATCTTGAATTGGTCAAGCGTTTTCCAGAGGATTTGCCCCTGACCGTTGTTACCAACAGCCTTCCCATTGCTGTCGAACTGGCCAATCATCCCAAGATCGACATCATTTTCCTCGGTGGGAAGCTTCTCAAAACCGCTCAGGTAACCATTGGACCAGAAGTGATTGAGGCTTTACAGATGCTCCGTGCAGACCTTTGCATACTCGGCACCCGCAGCATTCATCATCAACTCGGCATAACAGAAATCGACTGGGACGAAACCAAGGTCAAACGCGCCATGGTCGCCGCTTCTCACGATACCATCTGCATGGTCATTACGGAGAAAATCGGCACGGTCCAGCCATATATCATCGGCGATAGCAGACAGGTCAGTTATCTCGTCAGCTCTTTGCCACAGGCACACCCCATTTTTCAATCATACAAAGAAATGGGAATAGAAATCGTTTAGGTATCTCATCAGTCAATCGAAACATGATCGCTACCACTTTTCCAAGCGTATTCCAGTACGAAAAGATTCCGACCAGGGTCTACGAAACTTCCCAGAAGGCTTCGCGCGAAATCGCAGAACAGATCGCCAGTCTGATCCGTCATAAGCAAAGCCGGGGAGAAATGGCTGTTCTCGGTCTGGCAACAGGCAGCACGCCCACGGGCGTGTACAACGAACTGGTGCGCATGCACCGGAAAGAAGGCTTGAGTTTCCGCAATGTCATGACCTTCAACCTGGATGAGTATTATCCGATGGAGCCGGAGGCTTTACAAAGCTATGTCCGCTTCATGAATGAGTACTTGTTTGATCATGTGGACATTGACCCGGACAATGTTCATGTGCCTGATGGAACGCTCAAAACTGAGGAAATTCCGGCTTATTGCGCCGCCTATGAAGACAAAATCAAAACCGCAGGAGGACTGGACTTGCAAATCCTCGGTATCGGTCGGACCGGTCACATTGGCTTCAATGAACCCGGTTCGACCATCAATTCCCGCACCCGTCTGATCCGCCTTGATAAAGTCACCATCAGAGATGCCGCCAGTGATTTCTTCCATGAAGAAAATGTGCCCAAACGGGCCATTACCATGGGGATTGGTACCATCATGGAAGCCAAGTCTGTAATTTTGATGGCCTGGGGAGAAGGCAAGGCGCCCATTATTCAGGAAACCATTGAAGGGGAAATCAGTGAATTGGTCCCGGCCACCTATTTGCAAAAACACCACAACGCACAAATCATCCTCGACGAAGCAGCAGCGGCCCATTTGACCCGTATGCAAGCTCCCTGGCTGGTTGGCCCGGTCAAATGGAATTCCAACTTGATGCGAAAGGCTGTGGTTTGGTTGTGCCAGAAAATTCAAAAACCCATTCTCAAACTCACGGACGAAGATTATAATGAACATGGCATGGGCGACCTGGTTGCCGAACATGGCCCATCCTATGATCTCAATATTCGTGTGTTCAACTGGCTGCAGCACACCATTACCGGCTGGCCCGGTGGCAAGCCCAATGCCGATGACACCAATCGCCCAGAACGCAAAAGCCCCTTTCCCAAACGGGTCATCATTTTCAGCCCCCACCCAGACGACGATGTCATTTCGATGGGGGGCACCCTGATCAGATTGGCAGAGCAGGGTCATGAAGTCCACGTTGCTTATCAAACCTCTGGAAACATTGCCGTCTTCGATGATGCTGCGGTTCGCTTCATTGACTTTGCCAGGGATTTCAGTCAACGCTTTGGACACAGTGATTCCGATAAGGTTGAAAGACTTTATGAAGAAAGCCGTCTGTTTCTGCAGAATAAAGAAGCAGGAGAGGTAGATACGCCTGCCATTCAGGAAATCAAAGGTTTGATCCGCCGGGGAGAAGCCAAGTCAGCCTGCCGATATTGTGGAGTACCGGAAAAAAACGCCCATTTCCTTGACATGCCGTTTTATGAGACTGGCCGGGTCAAGAAAAATCCACTTTCTGAAACCGACGTACAATTGATTGTGGACCTGATCCAGGAGATCAAACCGCATCAAATCTATGCGGCGGGTGATCTTTCCGATCCACACGGGACGCACCGTGTCTGTCTGGATGCTATTTTCCAGGCAATTGAACGGCTCAAAAATGCTGACTGGATGAAAGATTGCTGGGTGTGGCTCTACCGCGGTGCCTGGCAGGAATGGGGTATCGATGAAATCGAAATGGCAGTGCCCATCAGTCCGGATGAGTTGCGACGCAAGCGCGCTGCAATTTTCAAGCACCAATCTCAAAAAGACAGCGCCCTCTTTCCAGGCAATGACCCCCGTGAGTTTTGGCAGCGTGCCGAAGACCGTAATCATCATACGGCTCGGATGTATGACCAACTTGGTTTGCCCGAATATGAAGCCATTGAGGCTTTTGTCCGCTACCGATACATGGAAGATCAGGAGAAATAGTATGCAGGAAAAAACCACAGAGCAGGCATCACATTATGAAGGATTGGATGAGATGTCTACGATGGAATTGCTAACAAATATGAACCGGGAGGACCAAACAGTCCCCCGGATCATTGCAGGTATCCTCCCGCAAATCGAGGCAGTCGTCGATCAAGTATATCAGCAAATGTCTAATGGCGGACGTTTGTTTTATATCGGCAGTGGTACCAGTGGCCGTTTGGGCATCGTAGATGCTTCTGAATGTCCGCCAACCTATGGTGTGCCGCATGGTCTGGTCATTGGCCTGATAGCCGGTGGCAAGGAGGCTGTTTATCAGGCTGTCGAACATGCTGAAGACAGCCGGGAACAGGGATGGCAGGACTTATTGGCTCAAGATATCTCAGCAAAAGATTTTTTGATTGGTATCACGGCGAGTGGAACCACACCTTATGTATTGGGTGCAGTGGAAAAGGCCCGACAACAAGGGATCCCAACGGCTGGGATTACCTGCAATGCCAATGCGCCTCTTTCCCAGGCGGTCGATTATCCCATCGAAGCCGTGGTAGGTCCCGAATTTGTGACTGGTAGCACCCGCATGAAAGCCGGAACTGCTCAGAAGCTCATTCTGAACATGATTTCTACTTCTGTCATGGTCAAATTGGGACGCGTCAAAGGCAACAAAATGGTGGATATGCAGCTCTCAAATGATAAACTGATTGACCGGGGTACCCGCATGATCATGGAAGAGACTGCCTTGGATTATGAAAAAGCCCAGGCAGAATTACTGGAATTGGGTAGCGTAAGGGCGGTGGTCGAAAAGTGGACCCAAAGTTAGCAGACCACCATCCAATACCTCATTTCCTGCAGAAATGTGGCGAAGTCCATCACTGGTGGTCTCTCGCCATTTTCTTTTACATAAAAGCTCCCGGCCTTTTTATTCCAACCCAAAACCAGAGAGGTATAGTTGAGCTTTTGATACTGCGCGTGTACCTTTTCCAGATAAGAAAGATGCCGATGCAAGATCTCAAGGTCTTTGAACTCTCCAAAACCATCCCCCAGTAGATTGTCGAATTCGGATTGATCTTCAGCAGAGAGCTTGCCGTAGTCTTTATTGACAAAATGGTCCAGGGCAGTTGGGTCTTCCAGAGAAGTAGCCAGATCACGCAGCGTGTGATAAGATTGCCGGGTACCTTCTTCCTGATAGCTGAATGCGATCGGGCGTTCAGTTGTTGCCACAATCCCCAAAGGAATCAATTTAAAAGCAATGTTCATGTCGGTCCCGTAGCGGGGCACTTCAATGTCGAGGTAAAAGGCAGCCTGTCCATTGATAGCGGTTTCGGCACTTTTCCACAGGTAGGATTCCAACAATTTGGTGGGAAAAACCACATCCAAATCCCGATTTGACAGAATGTGATGCTGCCAACTACAATTCCAGTTTTCTTTTTCCAGCAGTGTATACTGGCCGCTCATATCCTTAAAAGCGCCTACTACATTTTCACATCCACACCCACAAGTCGGCCATTCACCTGCCACTTTGAGATATCCATTGCGGGCGTCGTCAATCAATTCATCGTAATCCACTTTACCATCTTCGTCCATGTCCTCAAAATGGGACCAGCAGTTTTCTACCTTTTGCCACAACTGCTCACTCAGACTTTGCGCTGATAAATGGTTTAGGAAAAAGAATGTCAGCAGGATAAAACAAATGCGATTCATGATATTGAAGGCTCAAATGTATAGTCCCTCAAAATTCTCAATGTGTGGAACAATTCCAAATCCCCGCCAAAATCCCTATTTTCCGCTCCATCAGACCAGAACATGAACCGATACCTCCTCATTAGCCTACTGCTCAGCACTTTATGCTTTCACCTCCAGGCGCAGTCTCCCAAATACGAAATGCGGGGGGCCTGGATTGCAACCGTTAAAAACATTGATTGGCCATCACGAGCCGGTTTACACGCAGAATTTCAGCAGGCAGAATTTATCGAGTTACTGGATACCTTTGTGGCACACAAGCTGAATGCGGTCATCGTTCAGGTACGACCAGCCGGAGACGCCTTTTATCCATCTCCTTACGAACCCTGGTCAGAATGGCTCAGTGGACAACAAGGCGCGCGGCCAGAGCCCTATTATGATCCTTTGGCTTTTATGATTGAAGAAAGCCATCAGCGGGGACTGGAGTTTCATGCCTGGATCAATCCTTTTCGGGCCACCACCGATTATGACAGCAGCAAAGTCCTTCATCCCAAGCATATTCTGAGTCGCCATCCAGAATGGGCGGTCAAATATGGCCGCAATGCCTATCTCGATCCCGGTGTTCCGGCGGCACGGGAGTATGTGTCAAAAATCATTTCTGACCTGGCCCGGCGCTATCCGATCGACGCCTTGCACTTTGATGATTATTTTTACCCCTACCAGATTCAGGGGCAGGAATTTCCAGACGAAACCAGCTTTCTTTGGTATGGCAATGGTTGGACAAACAAAGCAGACTGGCGGCGCAACAATACCACCGAATTCATTCGCATTGTTCGGGACAGCCTACTACGCATCAATCCTGAAATCCAGTTTGGGATCAGTCCATTTGGTGTATGGCGGAACCAGGACATGGATGCCAAAGGTTCCCCAACCAGAGCCGGGCAGACCAGTTATGACCATCTTTATACCGACATTCTACTGTGGATACAAAAAGGGATGATTGATTATGTCGCTCCGCAGATCTATTTCAGCATTGGCTATCCGCCGGCAGACTTCATGAAATTATTGGAATGGTGGCGGGTTCATGCGGAAGGCAAACGGCTCTACATTGGGCTGGCGCCCTATAAGCTAGGCAACAATCATGACAATCGCTGGGACAATCCTGATCAGTTGGACCGCCAAATTGAGCTTACCCGCCTCTTCAACGAAATCAATGGAGTGATGTTTTTCAGTGCAAAATGGTTTAAGAAAAATCCGCTCGGATTTGCAGACCGACTCAAAGCAGATGCCTATGCCCTACCCGCTTTGGTGCCGCCTATCCGTTGGGTAGATGACACGCCACCTCAGGCGCCAGATGAAAGCAGCATCCGAACCGTGGGTAAGGGACTCAAATTGTCGTGGCTGGCGGCAGACTCCACTGAGCAGGTCAACCGCTACATTATCTACAAAAAAGCGGGTAAGGATCTGCCACCGACAGACCCGGCTTACATCTGGAAAATTGTCAGAAGTGATGAGCTGGAAGTGATTGATTACGACACCCGTTTCCTTAAAAAGTACTCTTATCGCGTAACCGCTGTCGATCGCTTTCACAATGAGGGAGAAAGTGTGGTCCTGCAAAAAGTCAGGTGGAGTTGGGGCAAAAAGAAGTAATCAGATTTTTTCCTTAAAACAGATGATACCTAGGC
>JBCBZF010000775.1:0-3607 GCA_039815525.1 Bacteroidota bacterium
CCTATTTACCGCCTGTTTGCTTGCCTGTCATTGTTCCTTTGCCCAAACCTACACTGGGGACGAAGCGGAGATAGAGAAAATTCTCGCTAATGTTGCCCAGTTTTCGAAGTATGTCATGGCTGGCGATCAGGAAAGCATTGCTGCTGCCTATACTGCTGACGGTAAAATTTTCCCCAATACCATCGACATCATCGAAGGAACTGAAGGTCTGGCCAAATACTGGACCCGTTCTGAGGGCTACGAAACCACATTCCACAAAATTACGCCTCGTGAGATCAAGATCATCGGTGATGAAGCCTATGATTATGGCTACTATGAAGGTAAAAGCAAAGGCCCGGATGGGGTTGAGAAGAGTTGGCGGGGAAAATATGTCATCGTCTGGAAGAAAGTAGCGGATGATTGGAAAATCTATCTGGATATCTGGAACAGCATTCGGGACTGATGACGTTCAGCATACAACTCGCCAAACATCTGCGTGATGTGTATTTCGGCGGCAACTGGACCGCTGTCAACCTGAAGGATACGCTTCAGGATGTCGACTGGCAAATGGCTAGCCGGCAGATCGCAGATTGTAACAGCATCGCCACCCTGGTGTATCACATGACTTATTATGTGCGGGAAGTAACGAAAGTGCTTCAGGGAGGTCCGCTGGAAGCGAAAGACACATTTAGCTTCGACCATCCGCCGATCAATTCTCAGACTGATTGGGAGAACATGCTTGCAACAATCTGGGAAGAGGCAGAAGTCTTTGCCAGTCTGATTGAAAAGCTCCCGGACGAACGTCTGATGGAATATTTCCCTGATCCGAAATATGGGATCTACAATCGCAATTTATTGGGGATTATTGAGCATCTGCATTATCATTTGGGACAGGTGGTTTTGATCAAAAAACTACTCGCTGCCAGTAGCTCATAAACACAAACGAATGTATTGGATCACGACCACATTGGTCAGTCTGTTTCTGGCCTGGAGTGCTTACAGTTACCTCTTCTCAGAGGCGACGATTAGGGGCATCCAGGAATTGGGCTTTCCAGGTTTTTTTCGCCTGCAATTGGCCGTCTTGAAAATCCTCGCCATCCTTGTCTTACTCCTGCCTCACATTCCGCTTTATGTGAAAGACTGGGCATATGCTGGGGTGGCATTGTTTTTCATCACTGCCATGGTCGCTCACTTTGCCCACAAAGATCCTCTCTTCATCAATCTGCTCAATTTGGTCATGCTCGGCTTGTTGATTGCATCCCGGATTGGATTACAAAAAATGCTTCAGACATGAAAAAATGCTTGATTTTGCTCCCCTTTGCCTTGATGTATGCTTGTGAGCCGACCTCACCATTGACATCACATCACCTTGAAGCCGTGCTGGCCCTGCATCATGCACAACGGGATCATCATTTTCAAAAAGATTCTGCGGCTTTTGTCGACCAGTTGTCCGATGCTTTTATCTCAGTCAATCGTGGCAAAATTACCAGACCCAGTCGTGCTGATATGTTGACCAGATATCATGGCTATTTTTCAGCAGTAGAATTTGTAAAATGGGATGACATACAAGAACCTGTCATTCGCTTTTCTGAAGACAGCAGCCTGGCCTACACCATTGTCGACAAAATGGTTAGGCTACACTATCCGGCCGAAGATGGAACCACCATCGAAGATGAAACCCACTTTGCCTGGACCACGATTTACCGTAGAGAAGCAGACAAATGGAAAGTTGAAAGTATCAGCTCCACCAATGAGGAAAGTAAAAGTCATAAGCTGGATGCAGATGCGCTTCCCTCCAAATAATTGATTTGTATGGAGTCAAGTCATAAGCTATTTGTCATCGACAATGCACCTTATACGCTGCAAGAAGCCTTTGAGGAGCGTTTTCGATTTCAGATCAAAGATGGGAGCTATCCGGGCTTTTGTTTGCTCAGATTTGAGCTGTATCATGAAGCCGATCACATTCTGATCGAGGATAGATTGGTCGTCGGATCAAGGTGGCAGAGAAGTACTGGAATTCTTTCTGACATAGCGCGCACCTCTGCGCAGGCGGAACTCGGTCAATATGCGGCCGCTTTGACGGACACCTTCGTTCAATTTTGTCAGCAACATCAAATTGGTGGAATCCACCTGATCTTATCTGATCTGCAATATCATATCATTGACACCAGCCCGGCGCGTTATGCGCGGGCTTTTCAAAATGAACTGGCCAGATGGCTGGCCGAAGGGAGATTTGAATTGGTGGCAAAACCCTAAGGTAAATGGAATTCTACAGGCTTTTGGCCAAATTGCTGCTTGTTGACTTAATCTTCTATGCGCGAATTTGAAACCCTGTCCGAGCTCTCTGACTTTCTCCAATCTGATCACGTCCAGCAAATTGCGGTTCAGTCGGTTGATTTGACGCAGATTGCCGCTCGTATCCTGGACATACGCTTCACTGACTGCCTGTTTTTGGGTTGCCATTTGAACGAAGCGCTACGGGATCATCTTGGAGATGAAAACTTCTTATTTCCGGTACTGAATTTCCCTTTCAACGTCTACCCCCCCAAACTCTACAACAAAGAAAGTCTCTACCATGGCTACGAGCCCGATCGGCCAGAAAGTTATGAGCAGACCCTGGATAAGATTGTCTATGATCACTACATCAAAACGGGAAAAGAAACCAACGCCATCAAAGAGACTCTGGCGCGTCGTCTGCATGATCATTCGATCACAGATGCTTTGCAGGAATTTATCAGTACCTATCCGGAAAGAAAACTGGTCGCCATCATGGGCGGGCATGGTCTGTCCCGCACCAGTCAAAGTTATCGACAGCTCGTGGAGATCAGCCGTGAACTCACCCAACGCGGCTATTTAATGATATCCGGTGGTGGCCCCGGCGCCATGGAAGCGACTCATGTAGGTGCCTGGTTTGCAGATAAACCCGAAGCAGATCTACGGATTGCGATGGATGTACTGGCCCAAGCCCCTCAGTACGATCATCCTGAATGGTTACCAAGCGCCTTCAAGGTTCTTCGGGACTTCCCGGAAGCCAGCTACCCCAGTCTGGGCATTCCTACCTGGCTCTATGGCCATGAACCACCGACACCCTTTGCGACCCACATTGCCAAGTATTTCGCCAACAGTGTGCGGGAAGAAGGTCTGCTCGCCATTGCCAAAGGCGGGGTAATTTATGCGCCCGGCAGCGCCGGCACCATGCAGGAAATCTTTCAGGACATTGCCCAAAATCATTACGAGAGTTTTGGCTACGCCAGCCCCATGGTTTTCCTCAATCATCAATACTGGACGCAGGAAAGACCTGTTTACCCCGTCATTGCCCATATGGCACAACGCGGAGACCTGAATCATTTGGACCTTGGCTTGTACGATACCAATGCAGAAGTGATTGACCACATTGAGGCCTTTGGGTAAGAATTCAGTCCACTGAATCATTTGTCATACATTTTGGCGGTATTGTATTGCAGGCATTGTCGGTAAATGGATAGGTTGCTCGGATTCGAATATCCAGAGAATCAACAAATGAAAGCTTTCATTTTCTTCCTGCTGACCATCTTTACTTTTACTGCCTGTCAGAATGCTTCCGCACCAAAGACAGACGATAATCAGGCTACCTATACCAGAGATTGGA
>JBCBZF010001324.1:0-1506 GCA_039815525.1 Bacteroidota bacterium
CCTTAAAATTCTGGATAAAGGGACGCTTCATTACTTTGACCGGAAAGACTTTTGAATTGACTTCAGGATTCCCGATGTAAAAGGAAAAGTCATCCTTGACATCTGTAAAGGTGTAGCCAAAGTCCGTGGCATTCTTTTGGTCCAGCGTAAAGTCGATGAACTGACCATTGGGTTCAGAATCATCTTTCATGAAGATGTATAGCTCCGACGGCAATTGTTCGCCATTGACTTTGACTGACAGATCATAGTCTTGTCCGGCAACCAATTCTGAGGGAATGGCATTCAGCTGGATTTCAAAAGGCGGCGGCGGTACAAATTCCTGATTGTAATTGATCAGGCGGTTGGTGCTGGTGCTCAGCAGGGCCGGATCAAAGGCTGCCGTAAGGGCGTACAAGAAAATTGGAATCGCAAGGTACCAAAGGTAACGGCGATTGACATTCAGGTTGATAGCGGAACTGAGTTTGACCGGCGCAATGAATTCAGCTTTTTTATCAATTGCAGCCATGGCCAGCGCACCTGACATATCTTCTTGCTCCTTGAGTTCCAGGAGATTGATCAGTTTGTCATTGATGTCGGGAAAATGGCTTTTGACCATTTTGGCAATCTGGAAATCAGAGATGGTCGAAGACCAATTCATCAACTGAAAAATGGGCCAGATAACCATATACCCCAGGACGCCCAGGAAGATGGCTCCCAGGCCAAAGACCATGGCCGTTCGCACTGATGCCGAGAAACGAAACAGGCCCTCACTCAGAATCAGAACAAATAAAATGGAGCTAACCAAAAGGGCAAGGAGAAGCGAACCTCTGATCAATTTGTCGGTATAATACTTCCGACGAAATTCCAGCATGCGCTGGTCGAGAACATTGTGATACTGATTCATACGGTGATCTGTCAGATTTGGTCGCTAGCGTTGTGTGAGAAAAGACCAAATATCAAGTTCTTCTTTTATTTCTAATTCCTCAAGAGCGAAACTTGCTCAGGTGTTTCTTGCACACACATAAAAAAGTGTTTCATGATCATTTTGTCTGAGCACGAAATTGAGGAAGTCAAACTCTCTTACTTCTTATCCAACGAAAAAAAGCGCCAGAAGTTGATGCGTTCCGTCTAAAGCACGACACACCTCTTATAAAGATCAAAACTTCACTGCGATTCTGCAAGCCAGGCTGAAGGGAATCTTATACATATAATTATGTGGTCATTGTGAGAGACAGCAAGTTTGCTGTCTGCTGAATGATATGCTTTCCTAGATGCCAATCATTTGATACGCTTTACACAGAGACGCCAAGTATGACCGTCTCTACGGCCAAATCAATTCTTTCCAAAAAGGCAGTAGAGCCACGATACTTCGTGGCTCAGATAAGATCATATATCCAGCTGTAAGCTGATCGGGCAATGATCTGAATGCTTCACGTCCGGTAGGATGGATGCAGCAGTCAGCTGACCAGCCAATTCGGTGGTCACCATCTGATAATCGATGCGCCAGCCTTTGTTGTTGGCACGCGC
>JBCBZF010000267.1:0-7312 GCA_039815525.1 Bacteroidota bacterium
CGATGACAATGCTGACATTGATGGGGGGCAGCTGACTTTTACCGTCCATTTGACTGGTCGCAATGCCAAGCTGCATCACCACTTCCCGATCATTGAGTTGTACGTAGTCGAAGTCGAGCGCGACTTGTTCCTGACGACTGGGCCGCGTGATATCGTGGAGGTGGTAGTTCACATATTCCTCAATCACTACCTGTTCTGGTTTGAGTGTTTGATTGCTGCGTCCCATACTGACAGAGGAAGAAGAGGCATAACCGGCTTGTCCCAAAACGGCCGGAACGTAAGAAAGGAGAAAGAGGAGACTGAAGAATCTGAAAGTTTGCATGTTGCCAATGGTTTTGAAATGTGATGGATCAAAACTATGTGCAAAGCCTCTACAGACCTTTGTCAGTCCCTTGTCAAACAATTGTAAAAGCCTCTGTATTTTGTAAAATCGCTTTTTCGCTATCAAAATCAGCCAAAAGCCGTATCTTCAAGCATGCAGGACCAGGAGCACTTTCAGGCCTTAATTGAAGCAGTAGAAGACCGCTTTCGCCTGCATTTTCCCTCTGCTGCTCCTATCAAAGAATGGAAAGGTCGTCAGATCGTCGATTTTCAGGAAGACCTGCTAACTCATGCAAACGGACGGATCAGCGAAAAATGGTTTTATACCCACATCAAATCTGGTCCGCGTGAAAAATTGCCCCGGGTGGATGTGCTCAATTTGCTGAGTCTGTATGCAGGTTTTGACCATTGGGAAGATTTTAGGCAGCGAGAGAGACCCAGGATACAACGGGTCGAAAACGTTACCGGGCCGCCGGCCTTCAGTTGGTGGAAAGTTGCGCTGCTGGTAATTGCCCTGAGTGCTGGTGGATATGTATTGGCCCAGATTGTTGGGGCAAAAGAATCATGGCAGTTGTGTGTGGAGGATCAGGATGGAAATGAATTACTCGGTCAGGATTTGATACGGATGATGATCTATGAAAATGAACGACTGGTGGAGACCCATAAATTGGGGAAGAATGCTTGTTTTTCGACTGTTTTACCTGAACAGGCAAATAAAGTCGTGCTTGATGGTCCATATTATCATCGTGATAGCCTCATGGGAAACATGAATCAATTACTGCAACATAATCTGGTCCGGCTGCGGAAAGATGATTATGCGTTGATGATTCATTATTTCTCCGAGCAAAGGGTAGGGGACTGGCAGAAAAGACGTGCCCAACTGAACGAGGTATTTGCAGAGGATGCAGTCATCTTTCAGGTAATTGATGAAGCTGAAATGATCGGCGTTGAGATGTACAATAAAGCAGAATTTATCGACAAACTGACCACGCCACTACGCAGTCTGGACCGATTGCGTGTGCTACAAACCAAATATGAAGATGGCAAAATTGTTCGTTTGAGATTTATGCAGGAACATGAATAAGCTGATGCACATATGCTGTTGTCTTGCCTTACTTCTGGGGGGGGAGCTATTCGCCCAATCAGCGATAAACTATACCAAGACAAAAACTGACGATGGTTTGGTAGCAGAAATGCAACGGCAGAAACTCAATACAAATCAGCAAAAGGCCATGAAAAAACGTGCCCTTCAGAAGATGGAAGATGCCCTGGCCTTTGCAGAATGGTTTGGTAGCCAGAAAGATGGAGACGCATTGCTCGTGGCCAATATGCAGCAACAGTTTCAGCGTCTCTTTGTGGATTCCGTGAAGGTATATGATGTCCCGATGTCAAAATTGGTTCCGGCTTTACAAAAAGGGACCATGAGTTTTGGACCGATCAAATTAAACGAATCAAGTTGGGACCGCTCATTTGAACTACGGAAAGGTGTATACAAAGCCCGCCTGAGCATTCCTTTTGGCTATGGTGCGGCCTATTGGGAAGTCTTTTTGATTCGACAGAATAACACATACGGCGGCAATGAGATCAGTTCCTGGAAGGTCTTATTGGGAAACCTGGTAAATCAATAGGCCCACAGACGCATCCCAATCCATTGATTGAAGAAGAGGAAACTGGCCAGACTGCACATGAGCATTGCCATGACCACCAGGAAATTTCGCTGAAAGCCCGAGTCAATCCGTCCATAATGGCGAATGGATTGAACCAATCCACCAAATGCACCTATTGGAAAGACGAGGGACCCAATGAACACACTGATGGTGCCAGCATGAATATCCGCCAGATGATCGAGTTCTACACTACTGATCAAAAAGGCAATGGTCGCTACGACCAGACCAATCGCGCCCAAAGCAAGTGGCGTCAGAACCGGCCGAGCCTGCAAGGAAACCTTACCCAACCAGGAGATGAGCATCCATAGGCCACCCATTAGCCCAAACAGAAAGCTCAAAATACCACTCAATGCCAGCCAGATTCTCTTGGCATTGAGCCAGATATGATTGCCTTTGACAAAGTGTTGTCCGCCGGTCAGGACTTTTCTCCCATCCGCATCTTCGGTTAGAACCTGGGTGAAAAATGTACCCGTAGCTGACCGCAGTTGGAGATCTTGGTTGACAATATACTTGTCTGGCTCAGACCACATCTCCTGGCGGTAGAGCGTATCATTTTCATAACGAAGCTTGACCAGTGTGAAAACCGTTTCCGTAAACCCCAGGATTTGGTTTCGGGGACTGGCAAAAGCATAAGTGCCCATCCACGGCTTGATTCTTTCTGCTACATCTGCTGGTCCTTTAGGATCAGGTTTAGGGTGCCTTTGACGGAAGAACTCAAAAATTCGCTCGATCATTTTACGGTTGTCCCCATTCATATTTCTGGAGAGCGCATAGCCTACTCCGAGTTCTTCGTTAAATGCAAAAGATGATGAGAATCCAGGGATACCACCATTATGGCCATAGAAAGGGGCCTTGATGCCACGCCCAGAAGGGTAAATGGCTTTGGCATACAAATGGGTGAGCCCCGTTTTGGCAGCAAGAGTTGAACGAGGCTGTTTGATCTGCTGCAAAATGTTTTTCGAAAAGACTTGTCGACCATCCACCATGCCGTTATTGAGAAACATCTGGATAAATCTGGCCATATCTGCACCGTTGCTATTAAGTGCACCGGCTGGACCACCATTGATGGGCTGAAAGCTGAGTGGAAGATGCTCCCCTCCGCGCCATCGGTAGCCTTTTGCCATACTGGAAAAGTCGCTCGGCTTGTGATGGAAATTGCTCATGTCCATCCCAATGGGGGCGAAAATATTTTGCTGAATATATGCCTGATAAGACATACCACTGAACTTTTCGATCAGATAACCAAGGATAATATAGCCGGGATTGGAATAAGAAAATCGACTGCCAGGCCGCCATCGACATGCCAGAGAATTGCGATGGGAGTGCACCATATCCAGCAGGTCTTTTTCAACTGAATCTACTTTGAGGAAAGCGGCGAAGTGCATATCATCAAAACCAGCACTGTGTTCAAACAGATGTACAATCCGCACTGGATTTGTTTCTGCCCATTGATTGTCAATGGGAACCTCCGGTGCGATGTCCCGCAGTCGGTCTTCGAGCGAAAAATTGCCCTCTTCTGCCAGCTTGAGGATACACAAACTGGTGAAGGTTTTGGAGATCGAGCCCATTCTGAACAATTGATGGCGATCTGTTGGGCGCTCTTCCGACAAATTGGCCATGCCAAGACCCCCGTCATACAAGACCGAGTCTTTGGTTGTAATGCTCAATAAGAGGCCTGGAATTTTTCCTTTCTCCCGGATTGAATCCAATTCGCTTAGCAATTGTGACAGACTGATGCTATCATTCTCCTGGGCAGGAAGCTTGCAAATGAGGGCCAGCAGGCAGATGGCAAAAAGCAGGTAGGTGCGTATCATGGTGAAAACGATATACCATAATATACGCGAATGATTGATGAGAGTCATGTAGCTCTCTTCACCAATCTGCTACTTGAACGATATTTTCTTCAAAAATCCCTGATCAATAGGCCTCGTTTCTACCACTTTGCCGAATCATCATACTGAGCAGATCCTTAAAGGCAGCTTGTTGATTGAGTGCTTCCAAACCAAAGTGAAGACGATAACGCCAGTAGTGTTGGGGATTGGCTGGCACATTGATTTGCTCATCATGTGGATTGTCCCTGCGCAGGCGTCCGTCCATCGCCAATAGGTCTTGAATGGGAAAAATGGCCCACATGGACGGCGAGTACAGGTGCTGGTTGATGACTTCACGGGCGATCCAGGGTTCGCAATAATATGGGGCTTCCCCTGGATGACCCAGTAAATCGTGATAGAATGCCTGAATCTCAGCACGGTCAGACTCCCACCAACCTCTCAATGTACCCATATCGTGGGTTGAAGTACTGCAGACTGAGAGATATGGATAATCAGATGGATGACCAAAACGCTTTTTGGGGTCTTTGGGCATACGCTGAATTTCGAGACTCAACATATCCAGCGATTTCATTACCCCAGGTACGCAATCTGGCACCATGCCGAGATCTTCTCCGCAAATCAGCATGTCCGTCGCTCCTTGTATCGCAGGCAGCTTGATCATGGCGTGATGGGCCCAGAAGTCTTCTTGTCTGTGATAGAAGTAATCGGTGTATAGTGCGTTGATTGCTTCTTGTAGATGAGACGGTAGTTCGCGGAAGGAGTGGGTAAACTGAAGTCCGACTCTTGGGGCAAAAGCGTTTCCACTCGAGAAAGGCGCTTCCATGAAGATGACCTCTGTAACCAAGCCGTACAATGCTTCCCGAATGCGGCTATTGCGTGTCGTGAGGCTGGGATCTGCCTGTTCTCGTTCTGCCAGGTAGCGCTCAATGGCTCTTTGGGTCTCGAGTCCGGGTTTAAATTGGTAGCGCCCATCTGGATATAGCTCCAAAAACTCTTCAATCACCTCCTGGGTATACTCTCCAAAAAATGATTCAAGAAAATGATGGCGGATATATGGTTTGGTCAGACGCTCATCGTCCATCCAAACGCCCCTTTGCAACAGCTCTTCCCGGCTGAAAGCCATTTGAGGGCTGAATTGGCCCAGGAGCCCATCAACAGCATGGCCAGGAATCTCCCAAATTCGGAAGAAGCCAAGAATATGATCAATCCGATAGGTGTCAAAATAGGTTGCGAGATGCTGTAGGCGCTTGCGCCACCAGGCATAATTATCCTGGGCCATCTCGTGCCAGTTATAAGTTGGGAAACGCCAGTTCTGACCTTTCACGGCAAAGCCATCAGGCGGGGCGCCAGCCTGACTGTCCATGTTGTACAGATAGGGTGCTACCCAGGCATCGACGCTGTGGCGGTAAATTCCAATCGGAATGTCACCTTTTAAAATAATGCCGCGATCTCTGGCATATTCAGCAGCTTCCTTTAGCTGAATGTGAAGATGATATTGGATAAAATAATGGATGGCAATGTCCGGATAGTTTGTATGATCCGGGGAAACGAGCGCATCAACCTTTTCCTGGTCAAATACACTGTGTTCTTCCCATTGGTTGAAGTCCGCGGTTCCATGTTGATCCCGCAAATATGAGAAGGCTGCATAGGGTTTGAGCCATTCTGCATGCTCCTCAACAAATGCCAGCATCTCCTGATCGGCAAGGATCTTACTTTGATCCTGCTCAAAAAGGCGTTTGAAATATTCACTCTTGACCCGCATGACTGCCTCATAATCCACTTCCGTCAATGCGTTCAATGCTTTTCGTTGCGCTGCAAAGACTTTCATGGCCTTTTTGTCCTTCAGCGTACCCATTTTCTCCAGATTGGCATACATGGGGTGAAGAGCAAAAACTGAAATGGCGGCATAAGGATAGGAATCTATCCAGCTGTGGGTCGCAACGGTATCATTGATGGGAAGGATCTGAATCAATTTGAGTCCCACTTCTTCAGAAAAGTCCACCAGTTTTTTCAGATCGGTAAATTCTCCTACGCCCATTCCCTGATCAGAGCGAAGAGAAAAGACTGGCAATGCGATTCCCGCACCTTTCCAATTGTCAATCGGATATCTAAATTGTGTATCAGTTCGGATATTAAGTGCTTTCTGTCCCGATTGGATTGGACGCAGACTTTGCCGTCGGTTCTCACCTGCTTCCCAGTGGATGATCTTTCTTTGAACTGTATCATAGATACCGTACTTGAAAGCTACTTCTTTTGCTTTCCCGCGGAAAACCACATCGGCGGTCCAAAGGGGAAACTGCTGGTCCTGCATGACAATGGCTTTCTTCTCGTCCCATTTGCCCAGAGCGGTATGATCCCCACTGATACAGATACGCAAATGAGGGGCGACTCTGGGGGCGTACAGCTGAAAGCGATAGACGTCTCCTTTGAATTGTTTCTTTCTGGTTTTTTTCTGTTCTGGCCGCCGCATCAGAACCTTGGTGAAGGCGGCTGAGAAGAAAGCGTTTTCATCTCGCTGATGTCCGCGCCATTCGTCTTCAAAAGCAAGACTCTCAAAGCCGATATCCGGTAGGTTGCATTCTCTTGGCTCACCCCACTCCCGATGAATGCCACCTTGCTCTCGGAGTAAATATTGATAAGAAAATGACGCGGTATCGTCTGGAAGGTCCATTTCCAGACGCCAACGCCCATCTCCTTGATAGTGCATGCCGATGCTTTTATCCGGGTCCCAATCCCCTAATTGAGTGGGAGAACCTGTTAGGTGCATTTCCTGGCCCCAGTGTGTGTGAAAATGGATGGAGAATATTACCTTCATATTTTATTGGAAAGATGGCGCAAATAACAAATTCAGACGCAATTAGGAAAGATTTGGAGAGCAGAGTCATAGAAAGAAAAAAGGAAAAGTCTTCGTGGTGGGAAAAGGGACTCGGTTATTTCCTGACCCCAATCCACTTATTCCTCTTTGGTGGTCTGTTGCTGATCTTTGATGTGGTGCAGCGGATCTTCCTGGCGATTGGAGGGTATTCTCTGCACAAACGGAGCGTGGATGTTCTCAACCTGGGCTTAATGCGGAGTCTATGGGCACTCGGGATTCACTGTCGTTTTGAACAACCTTATGATTTGCCAAAGGATCGGCCCTTGCTGGTGGTTGCGAATCATCAAAGTATGTATGATATCCCTCCTTTCTTTTGGCACCTCAGACGCCACCATATCAAGTTTGTGGCAAAAAAAGAGCTGGGGAAAGGCGTACCAAGTATTTCGTTTAATCTGAGGAAAGGAGGCAATGTCCTGATTGATCGGAAAGACTCCTCACAGGCAGTTGAGGCCCTAACCAATTTTGCGCGCTTCATTGAAGAGAATAACTATGCAGCTGTAATTTTTCCTGAAGGGACCCGTAGCCGGACGGGGGTTCCCAAAAAATTTTCCACCACAGGACTCAAAACCCTATTGACACATGCTCCATCTGCCATCGTTTTACCAGTAACCATCAAC
>JBCBZF010000973.1:0-2773 GCA_039815525.1 Bacteroidota bacterium
CCCTGCCGTCGATCATGAACAGGCAGACATCCGCCTGTTGAATAGCCTCGCGGCTCTGTTCGGTCATGCGCCGCGCCAACGTCTCCGGCCCGGCGTCTTCCAGGCCCGCGGCCGATGCAGGTTCAATTCACCTCAGAATCCATTGACTATGATGGGGACTCACTTACCTACAGTTGGCAGTTTGACGAAGCGACTACCCAATCCACTGAGGCAAACCCTGTCTTCAGTTTCGAAAAGGCCGGCACCTATGATGTTCTCTTGACCATCGAAGATCCTTCAGGAGAAACGGCTACCTTCAAACAAGAAATCATGGTGGGCAATGAATTGGCTGACCTGAGCTTCGACTTCAACGGCAATCAGACATTCTACTGGGACAACTCTACTGTCGCCTACAACATCAAAGTCAATGACAAAGAAGATGGTGAATTGGGCAATGGAATCGATCCATCCAGAGTGGTGGTATCCATTGATTACCTGGAACGGGGCGCAGACAAAAACATGATCGAAATGGGGCATCAGGCCATGGTGGATGCCTCTGCCAATCTGATCGGGAAACAATTGATGAAAAACTCTGATTGTAGTACCTGCCACCAACTCAATGTCGCTTCAGTTGGCCCAACCTATGAGCAAATCGCCGAAAAATATGGTGAGCAAACCGATGCAGTTGAATATTTATCCAATAAAATCATCAAAGGTGGTGGTGGTGTTTGGGGAGAAATTGCCATGGCAGCACACCCACAGCTCAGTCAGGGTGAAGCGCGTAAAATGGTTCAGTACATCCTTTCCCTGGGAGAAAATTCGACCGCCCCAAGCAGTCTGCCTCTGAAGGATACCTATGTGATGAAAGAGCACCTCGGCAAAGGGGAAGAAGGTTCTTATATTTTCAGTGCCTCTTACACAGACAAAGGAGGAGACAAGATTGGACCGCTCACAGCCCGTAAGAGCTATGTACTTCGCCACCCGAAAATGCAGGCAGAATCCTACTCTGCATTTGAGGACGCCATGCAATTTGAAGTCAAACCGGGTATGGCCCCTGGGGTAGAAGAAGCCTTTACCATTATGATTGGAACCGGCGTCGGCAGTTGGATTCGATATGACCAAATTGACATGACTGGGGTCGCATCCATTGAAATCATGGCCAGTGCCATTGCGCAGTTTACCAGCGGCGGCTTCGTCGAATTCCGTCTGGATGCCCCGGATGGAGATCTTATTGGCAATCTGAAAGTGGAGAATTCATTGATTCCTTCTTCAGATCCAAAATGGCTCAACCTTCAGGCCACCGAAGGCATTCATGATCTTTACCTGGTCTTCAATGCCGAAGGCGAAGTCAGTAAGCCCATTTGTATCGTGGATTGGTTGACGTTCCACAATCAGGGTGCCACGCAATAATGAATCAATGGGAGTTCGGGCCGTTCTGGACTCCCTTTTCTTTTTTCCTCTCTTCTCCCCTATCCTATGTTCTGGAAAATCGTCAAACGGATTCTGCTGGTCCTGCTCAGCATCATTCTCCTCTTCGTGGCCTATGTCGCGTATGAATTGAATCGGGCTGAAATGTTCAAAGACCCGGAATTCGAAACCGAAGCGCCCGCCCTACCTGACGATCTCAATCGGCCAGCAATTCTGATCTTCTCCAAAACCAATGGATTCCGGCATGTAGATGTGATTGGCAAATCCCAACATACATTAGAAACACTTTGTCAAGCCAACGGCTGGTCTTTTTTCAGCACCGAAAACGGTGCCACTTTCCGGCCTGACTATCTGGCCCAATTTGATGCCGTTGTATGGAATTATACCTCTGGTACGACTTTGCTGCCAGATCAGCAGTTGGCGTTTGAAGAATACATGCGAAATGGAGGCGGATATGTTGGAATCCATGCCGCAGGCGGTGATCCTTCCTATGAATGGGATTGGTATGTAGATAGCTTATTACGGGCGCAGTTTGTGGATCATCCCATGTTTCCCCAATTGCAAAAGGCGGTTTTACGGTTGGAAGACAGAAGTCATCCTTCTACCTCCCATTTGCCTGATACCTGGATGATGACAGATGAATGGTACAATTTTGCAGAAAGTCCTCGTTCGAAAGGGGTCAACGTCCTGGTGAACATTGATGAAGAAAGCTATAAACCACAGTTTTCCCCCATGGGAGCAGACCATCCGATGATTTGGCATCATAGGCTGGGGGAAGGGCGGGTATTTTACAGTGCGCTCGGTCACAATCCAGATATTCTGCAGTTTAAAGGCTATCGGCAAATGCTGTCCGGAGCCATTGCCTGGGCGGCAGGTCTGCATGAGCCGGCAGAAGCCCCAGACAGCCTCGCACTCATTCCAGCACCAGCAGTGCCAATCGATTAAAAGGGGACAATCATTTTCTCTTTTCCCTTTACGCCGAATTCGTATCTTCATCCAGATAAGCCCTTTCTGGATGAAAAAACTACTCTGGGGACTCCTTGCGCTCCTATTGCTGATCGGCGTTGTCGGCCTGTTGTTTCTGAATGCTTTTCCCGACTTTTCGGACGAAACAGAAAGCATGATCAGCACCGCATTGGCGGAAGAACAACTTCCATCTTATCATTTTGGGAAAGAAGCCTATGCCCAACATGATGGGGTCAGCATTTGGTATGAAGTTATCGGGGACACCGCCAAACCGACGATTCTGCTCATCATGGGACATAGTGCATCGGCCCTCTTCTGGCTAATTTAACCAACGCCAATCTGACCGAGGCCAAGCTTTATTTTGTCGCGGTTGCCGGAGCCATCCTGACGGATATCGATC